>JBGTFJ010000031.1:0-2970 GCA_041747355.1 Burkholderiales bacterium | reverse complement strand
TCACGCACCGCTACGCCAGAATGACAGCGAAGCTCGGTCTGCGAACGCACCTGCACGCATTACGGCACTACAGCGCAACCGAGTTGCTCGCTGGAGGAGTCGACCTCCGAACCGTCTCGGGCAGGCTCGGTCACGGTGGCGGCGGGTCGACGACGCTCAAGGTGTACGCCGCATGGGTTGCAGGTGCAGATAAGAAGGCCGCTACCCTTATCGCTTCCGCTTGCGGAATTGAAGCGGCCGATGCTGCCCTCCCGGCTATCGGCAAACCGGAATCCACTGCCGGTATCGCTGATGCGCACGAAGAACCATCGCGACCGCCAGGCTCCGACGCGGATTTGCGCGCGATCGACGGCAGCGTGCTTTGTGATGTTGAGCAGTAATTCGCGCGCCGACTGAAACAACAGCAGTTTCATGTCTTCGCCGAGAGTCGGTTCCTGACCGAACACCACGACTTCGACGGCCAGCCCGTGCTGCTGCCGGCTGCGATCGGCCAGCCAGCGCAACGCTTCGCTGAGCTTGGCGTGATGCAGAATCGGCGGCCGCAATTCCGCGACCAGCGAGCGCGATGTCTTCAAGCTCTCATCGAGCGATTCGAGCACTGGGCCGAAGTCGGCCTGCGGCGCTTGCGACTTCAAGGTGCGCAAGCGGAATTTGGCAGACAGCAGTAGTTGCTGCAAGTGATCGTGCAACACCTGCGCGATACGCTGGCGCTCGCGCGCTTCCGCCTGCGTCAGTTGCCTGGTCAGCGCGCGCAACTGGCGCAGGCGCTGCTCTGCCACCCACGTGCGTTCATCGACGCGATGTTCGAGCTGCTTGTTCAGCGATTCGAGCTCCTGCGCCGCCGCGCGGTAGCGGTTTTCGCTTTCGCGCAGTTGTCGGTTGGCACGCTCGAGGTCTTTGGCGCGCAATACGATCTCGGCTTCCATGTGCTCGGTGCGCGATTCCAGTACAGCAATGCCTTCCGCTTCCTGGCCGGCGGCGCGCTTCTCCAGCACGAAAGCCGTAACATCTTCAATCCGATGGATGATATAGGCGAGCGCGCCGTCCGGCCCGAGCACTGGCGAGTTGATTGGGCTCCACCAGCGCTCCTGCCATTCGCCCTGACCATTGATCATGGCGCGCACCGGATAGCACTGGATTGTCATCACATCGGCATGCCGCGTGCTTTTCGCGCGTTCCAGCGACGCGCGCAAATTGCGCATGCCATCGGCGTTTACATCGAGCGGATTATCGGGGAAGCGTTCGAAGATGGTCTTGCCGATCAAGCCGGCGCGCTCGGTTATGGTCGCGCTCAAATAAGCGTCGCTGGCCGCCACGATTTCGAAATTCGCGGGTTCGAGTACAAGATACAGCCCCGGCGCGCTCTCGAACAGCGCGCGGAAATGCAGTTTGGCGGCGGCTGCCTGCTTGCGCTCGGTGATGTCGATCGACGCGCCCAACACCTCCGCGCGCGTCCCGCTCTCTTCTGTCGGGTGGCTTTCGTCTTCACCGCGCGGCTTGCTGACAGGTCCGCCTTTACTCAGGATCGAGCGCATCTCGCCGGTGTCGGGGCGGATCACGCGGAACTCAGCGCTGTACGGCTTGCGCTCTTGTGCGGAAGCTTCGATTGCTGCCGCCAGTCCGGCGCGGTCTTCCGGACACACCATGGCCCACACGCTCGCCGAATCGAGGCTGCTGCCATCCACACCGAACAGGCGCAGCGCGCTGGTTTCGAGCATGACCTCTCTGCCGTCGGCGCTCCAGCGCCAGATGCCGATCTGCGCTGCGGCCAGCGCTGTATCCAGGCGCTGCTTGCTTTCGAGCAGAGCTTCCTCGTTCTTTTTGCGCTCGCTGAGGTCGGTGAAGGTCATGACGACGCCGTCGATGCGGTTTTCGAACGTTCTATACGGTGCGATGCGCATCAGGTGCCAGTTGCCGTTCGTCGTCCGCAACTCACGGTCGAGCGACTGAGCGGTTTCCAGCACGCTCTCGATGTCGTCGATCAGGCCGTCGTGCAGCAGCTTGCCGGCAATATCGAGCAGCGAGCGCCCGCGGTCGGCCGGAATCAGGTTGAATACGTCGCGGGCACGCGGTGTGAAGATTTTTACCTGCAGCGAGCGGTCGAGGAAAATGGTGCCGATATCGGTCGAATTGATCAGATTCTGGAAATCGCTATTGGCCCGACTCAATTCGTCGATCTTTTCTTTCAGCTCCTGGTTGACCGATGTCAGCTCTTCATTGACCGACTGCAATTCCTCGCGGCTCAACTCCATCTCTTCGGTCGTCGAGCGCAGTTCCTCGTTCGTCGACTGCAGTTCTTCGTTCGACGCCTTCAATTCTTCGGTCTGGATCTCGTACTGCTCGACGTTGCTGCGCAATCGCGATTTGGCCTGCAGCAATTCGTCTTCGAACTGGCTTGCGATTAAATCGGACGACGCCAAAGGTGCGGCATCGGAGTTTGCCGCGCTGTTTGTCGAAACAGAGACTTCCAATTTCGGCTCCTCCTCGAACAGCACGAGCAGAAAACCGCGCCCCAAATCAGACCGGGCGGATTGGAGGACTACTGGCCGCACGACCAGATTGACCAACCGCGTATTGCTTCCGACCAATACCGGCAACGCGGACGTTCGCACCGAGCCGCGCGTATGGGTTGCCTGATACAGAGACGAGCGCAGGTCGAGACGCAGCTCCGGCAGTATTACCTTAAGCAGATTGCGCGAAGGTTCGCCGCCAGCCAGTCTGCAGTATTGCCCGGCGTTCTCGCTGAGGTGGACGATGTCGTAGTTTTCGTCGACGACGACGGACGGCGGCGCGTATTGCTCGAGCAGGTGCAGGTGCATGTCGGCAAACGTCCGCTGCCGCCTCTCGCCGATGCCGAGACCCGCGTTTCGAACCCTGGCAGTCGGCTTGAGGCGCGCGCCCATCGGCGGCAGAGCGACGCGCTCTCCCGTCGCTACCGCCCGTCTCTGAAAGATGCGCAGTTCCTTATCG
>JBGTFJ010000030.1:0-2781 GCA_041747355.1 Burkholderiales bacterium | reverse complement strand
GAAATCGACCGGCAGGTTCTTAAGGTAACCGAACGACGACAAACCGCTGCCGAAATCGTCCAGCGAAAAGCGGCAGCCCATCTGTTTCAAGGTCAGCATGAATTCGGTCGCACGATTCAGGTTCGCGATCGCGGCAGTTTCGGTGATTTCGAAACAGATTGCCTGCGGCGGCGTGCCGGTGCGTTCGAACTGGTCGATGACGAATTCGAGAAAATGCAAATCGGAAATGCTGGTTCCCGAGAGGTTGATCGCGTACAGGCATTCGCCAGGCGCGCGCCTATACATTTCCCGATAATGCGCACCGTGGCTCGCGAACAGCGTGCGTATGACCCAGCGATCGATCTCCGGCATCAGATTGTAACGCTCGGCGGCCGGGATGAATGCCATCGGCAGCACGACATTGCCGTTTTCGTCCTGCAGGCGCAGCAGAAGTTCGTAGTGCTCGCCGCGCGCGTGCGCCGATTTGCTGATCGGGACGATGCCCTGGTAATACAGAAAGAAACGGTTTTCCTCGAGTCCGGAAGTGATGCGCGACAGCCAGTCCATTTCGCCGTGACGATGGCGGATTTCGTCGTCGTCGGGCGTGAACAGCTGCACGCGGTTGCGGCCGTTGTCCTTGGCCATGAAGCACGCGGTATCGGCCGCTGACAGCAGCGCTTTCATGCTTTCGCTGTGTTCGGTGATCGCCACCAGCCCGACGGAAGCGCCGACCGTGAACAGCTTCTTGCCCCAGGTGAAGCGGAAATCACGCACCGCCTCGACCAGCAGTTCGGCAATGCGCTGCGCCTGATCGAGCGGGCAATCTTCCAGCAACACGCCGAACTCATCTCCGCCGAGCCGCGCCAGGGTGTCCGACCGGCGCATCTTGCTCATCAGAAGACTCGCCAGTTGACGCAGCAACTCATCGCCAGCGAGGTGGCCGCTGGTGTCGTTAACGACCTTGAACTGATCGAGATCGATGTAGAGCAGCGCGTGATGCGTACCGGTGATTTTGGCGTTGTGCAGCAGCGCCTCGGACGCCTGTTCGAATCCGCGCCGGTTCAAGAGATCGGTCAACGCATCGTGGGTCGCCTGGTGGGAAATCTGGTCGGCCATTTCGCGTGCTCGCGTGACATCGTGAAACACCAGCACGACGCCGGCATCGCCACCTCCCCGGGTTCGAATCGGCGCCGCCGAATCCTCGACCGAATATTTAGAGCCGTCGCGCGACAGCAGCAGATTGTGTCCTACCGATTGCACCGGGGCACCATCGCGCAAAACCTTGGCGACCGGATTTTCCAGCGGCTCCTGGCTCGCCTGATCGATGACGCGAAAGACCTGCTCGAGCGGCAGGCCGAAGGCCTCTTCCTGATTCCAGCCAGTCAAGCGTTCGGCGACCGGGTTCAGATAACTGATGCTGCCGTGGGCGTCGGTCGTGATCACGGCGTCGCCGATCGATTCGAGCGTGACCTGGGCGAGTTCCTTCTCCTTGAACAGCGCTTCCTCGGCCTGCCTGTGATCGGTCAGATCGTTGACCAGCACATAGAAGCCGAGTACCTGGCCGGCATTGCTGAAATGCGGGACATAGGTGCTTTGCACATAGCGGCGTACGCCGTCCTTCTCGATATCACGCTCGAACGATACGCGTTCACCGGCAAGTGCCGCGTCTATGAACGATTTCACGCCTTCGTATGTTTCGTCGCCGAGCACTTCCTGCATCGTGCAGCCAAGCATCTCCATGACGCCGATGCTGACCCATTCTTCGTAGGTCTGGTTGTAAAAACGGTAGCGCTCTTCGGTATCGACGTACGCGATCAGGGCCGGGATATTGTCGGCGATCATGCGCAGCCGCTGCTCGGATGCTTGCAACGCCTGCTCAGCCTGCTTGCGATAGGTAACGTCGCTCGCGGTGACCGCAACGCCGCCGCCCAGCGGCACGACCTGATAACGCAGCCACGTCGCGGCCGTCCCGGATAAGGTCGACGACAATTCTTCCTGCAGCGGCCTGCCGGTCTCGGCCACGCGCAAATACTTTTCGAAGAAGTTGCCGCTCGATTTGCCCGGCGCCAAACCCGAGAGTCGGCTGCCGACGATGTTTTCCTTGGAGCGCGACAGCAGCCTGGCGCCGCGCGCGTTGACATAGGTGTAGCGAAAATCCGTAATGGCGCCTGTGCTGTCGCGCTCGGCTTCAAGCATGAAAAACGCGTCAAGGCTGGATTCGGCGGCGGCGGAAAGCCGCGCTTCCTCATTTAACCGCAGCGCTGCTTCGGCGGCTTTGCGCGCGCTGATGTCGGTGATGATCGCGATGAATACCGCCCGTGCTTTGCTGCGCGATAATTGCAGATGAATTTCCACCGGATAGCTGGTGCCGTCCCTGCGGGTATGGCGAGCCTCGGTAACGAGCTGCTCGAGTTCGCCAGAGTGCAGCGGCGCGACGCGGGCGCTGAACTCCTCCCGGCTGATCGACTGGATGTCGAGCGGGGATAGGACGTGAATCTCTTTGCGCGTGTACTGCAGATTGCGCTGCGCCCCTTGATTGACGTGGACGAATGCCAGCGTTTCGGCGTCGAAGACGTAAATCTCGTTTGACGAACGATCGAGTACTTCGCCCAGGCGCATGGAGCTTGCCAGGGTGGAGGGTAGCAGTCCTGTTATGGCGCTGAAGAAGTTGGGCAATCTGGATCCTCGGGCCATCCGCTCTGCAAGCTTCGACTTACAAGCGTTTCACGAGGCGGGCTGCTCAGTATAAACGCAAAACTTCGCACCCGCCTATCGTGCATTCCGCGCCCCGGACGCGGCGGC
>JBGTFJ010000029.1:0-4700 GCA_041747355.1 Burkholderiales bacterium | reverse complement strand
TGAACGGAATGCCTAACCCTGTGCAGATTTCCTTAAGCTCCGCGGCGATCGCGATTGCCATATCGCGCGATTCGATCACGCAGGGGCCGGCGATCAAAAAGAGCGGGTGGCCGAGCCCGACTTCGAACCCGCAAAGATTCATCAGTCCACCGCACCTTCGCAGCTCATGCCCTTATCTAAATAGAAATCGCTCAAGCGATGTTCTTCAGCTTCCTGTTTTCGCTAATGTTCAATTGAGAAACCGAATAGCGGACCGCCGCGTTGATGAAGGCCTTGAATAGCGGATGCCCGCCTCTCGGCGTCGAAGTGAATTCAGGGTGGAATTGGCAGGCGACGAACCACGGATGATCGCCGAGTTCGATCATTTCGCATAAGCGCTCGGCTGCTGAAATGCCGCCGATTTTCATGCCGGCCTTTTCCAGCTCGGGCAGATATCGGTTGTTGACTTCATAGCGGTGACGATGACGCTCGACGATCCTGTCCGCGTCGTAGATTTTTTGCGCGAGCGAACCGGGTTCGAGCACGCATTCCTGGCCGCCCAGACGCATGGTCCCGCCCAATTCAGAATCCGCGCCGCGGGTTTGCAACTGACCGTCGCGGTTCTGCCATTCGCTGATCAGCGCGATCACCGGGTGATGCGTACCGGGATCGAATTCGGTGCTGTGCGCGCCGGCGAGGCCAAGTCGGCTGCGCGCAAATTCGATGACCGCGAGCTGCATGCCGAGACAGATGCCGAGATACGGCACCTGGTTTTCGCGCGCGTATCGGATCGCCGCGATCTTGCCTTCGACGCCGCGCTTGCCGAAGCCGCCCGGAACCAGGATGGCGTCCGTATCCTGCAGACAATCAATCCCTTGCCGCTCGATGCTTTCCGAATCGATGTAATGAATGTTGATCTTTGCACCGGTATGCATGCCGGCATGCGTCAGCGCCTCCGATAGCGATTTATAGGATTCGGTCAGGTCGACGTATTTGCCGACCAGCGCGACGTTGACCGACTGGCGCGGATGCTCGAGTGCGTAAACAAGCTTTTGCCAAGCCGACAGATCGGCAGGCGGCGCTTCGATCTCAAGTTTCTTGCACACGATCTCGTCAAGATTCTGCACGTGCAGCATTCCCGGAATCTTGTAGATGCAATCGACATCGACGGCAGAAATCACCGCTTCGACTTCGACGTTGGTGAACAAAGCAATTTTGCGCCGCTCGTCGTTCGGCAGCGGCCGGTCGGCGCGGCACAACAAAACGTCGGGCTGGATACCGATCTCACGCAGCTCTTTGACCGAGTGCTGCGTCGGCTTGGTCTTGATCTCGCCGGCCGAGGCGATGTACGGCACCAGGGTCAGATGAAGGAAACAGGTGTTGTTGCGGCCGATCTGGACGCCCATCTGGCGAATCGCTTCCAGGAACGGCAGCGATTCGATATCGCCGACGGTGCCGCCGCTCTCGACTATCGCGACTGCCGCATTGTTGGCGCCGTGCTTGATGAAGGTCTTGATCTCGTCGGTGATGTGCGGGATAACCTGCACGGTGCCGCCGAGATAGTCGCCGCGCCGTTCTCTTTTGATGACGCTCTCGTAAATCTGGCCGGTCGTGAAGTTGTTGCGTTTGCCCATTTTCGCGCTGGCAAAGCGCTCGTAATGACCGAGATCGAGATCGGTTTCGGCGCCGTCTTCGGTCACGAACACTTCGCCGTGCTGAAACGGGCTCATCGTCCCCGGATCGACGTTGATGTACGGATCGAGCTTCAGTAGGGTGATGTTGATGCCGCGCGATTCGAGGATGGCTGCGAGAGAGGCGGCGGCGATTCCCTTACCAAGTGAGGAAACGACGCCGCCGGTAACGAAGATGTACTTGGTCATGACACCGCACTGCTTTGAATGCCGAATGATAGCCCAAAGCAAACGACCGAACAATTTACCGTGTTGCGTTTTGTGCAATACGCCTGTTAACGCCGTTATAGGAGTTCCGCTTGACCATAAGCGACTTTGCGTGGTGCTTCGCTCCGTGTTTGTGGCAAAATCATCAGTCCCGCTTTTCCACTCGCTTCACAGCTTATTTGCCACTTAAAAAGAAAACACGATGGACCAAAGGACCGTTTCCGCAACTCCCGATTACGTCAAGCATGCAAAGCTGAAGGCCTGGGTGGCCGAGATGGCCGAGTTGTGCAAGCCAGACAACATTTACTGGGCCGATGGCTCAATCGAGGAGTACGACCGCCTGTGCCAGCAGATGGTCGATTCCGGAACCATGATTCGTCTGAACGAGAAGCTGCGTCCCAACAGCTATCTCGCGTTGTCCGATCCGACTGACGTTGCCCGCGTAGAAGACCGCACGTTTATCTGCAGCAAAAACAAGGACGATGCCGGCCCGACCAATAACTGGATCGCGCCCGACGAAATGCGCGCGAAGCTGAACGGTCTGTTCGATGGCAGCATGCGCGGGCGCATGATGTATGTCGTGCCGTTTTCGATGGGCCCACTCGGCTCGCATATTTCGCACATCGGCATAGAGGTTTCCGATTCGCCGTATGTCGTTGTCAACATGCGCATCATGACGCGCATGGGCCGCAAGGTTCTGGACGTGCTCGGAGCCGACGGTGAATTCGTGCCGTGCATGCATACCGTCGGCATGCCGCTCGCAGCCGGGCAGAAAGATGTGAAGTGGCCGTCGAACCAGACAGAAAAATACATCGTGCACTTTCCCGAGGACCGCGAAATCTGGTCGTACGGCAGCGGCTACGGCGGCAACGCGCTGCTCGGCAAAAAATGTTTCGCGCTGCGTATCGCTTCGACCATGGGCCGCGACGAAGGCTGGATGGCCGAGCACATGCTGATCCTCGGCGTCGAATCGCCGAAGGGCGAAAAGACTTACGTGACCGCTGCCTTCCCGAGCGCGTGCGGCAAAACCAATTTCGCGATGCTGATTCCGCCACCCGCGTTCGACGGCTGGAAAGTGACGACGGTCGGCGATGACATCGCCTGGATCAAGCCTGGCAAGGATGGCCGCCCTTACGCGATCAATCCCGAAGCCGGTTACTTCGGCGTGGCGCCGGGAACGTCCGAGCAATCGAATCCGAATGCGATGGCGACCTTGAAGGAAAACTGCATATACACCAACGTCGCGCTGACGCCCGAAGGCGACGTCTGGTGGGAAGGCATGACCAAAACCCCGCCCGCCAAATGCATCGACTGGCAGGGCAAGGAATGGACGCCTGAAATCGCCAAACAGACTGGCCGTAAAGCAGCCCACCCGAACGCACGCTTCACGGCGCCCGCGTCGCAATGCCCATCGCTCGATCCGAATTGGGAAGACCCGAACGGCGTGCCGATCTCGGCGTTTATCTTCGGCGGCCGGCGCAGCAACACCGTGCCTCTCGTCACCGAAGCCAACGATTGGGAATCGGGCGTTTACATGGCCGCCAGCATGGGTTCGGAAATGACGGCTGCCGCCGCCGGCACGATGGGCGAAGTGCGCCGCGACCCGATGGCGATGCTGCCGTTCTGCGGGTACAACATGGCCGACTATTTCAAGCACTGGCTCAAGATGGGCAAGATGCTTTCCAGGCAGCCGCGCATTTTCGGCGTCAACTGGTTCCGCACCGACGAGGACGGCAAATTCATGTGGCCCGGCTTCGGCGACAACATGCGCGTGCTGAAGTGGATCGTCGACCGCGTCCACGGTCGCGCCGAAGCCGTGAAAAGCCCGCTGGGGATGACGCCGCGTTATTCCGACCTGGAATGGAAAGGCATTGACGCCTGGGATGAACAGAAATTCGGCGAGGTCATGTCAGCCGATGACAAGCTGTGGGAGCAGGAGCTTTCCTCGCACAAGGAACTGTTCGAGAAATTCGGCGACCGCATGCCGAAGGAACTGGACAAGAAGCGGGAGCAGTTGAAGACGAGCATGCACGGATAGCGGAAGCTGAACCGCAGTTTTTCAAAGGCGCCTTTCTGGCGCCTTTTTATTGCCCTCGCACGCGACGTTCGGACGGATAAAACACGCAGGGGAGTGGGCAGGCATCGCAGCCTGCCGCGTGATGAAGTCGCGCAGCCGATGTAGAAAAAAGCCTCAGTTCAATCCGAACAATCCGGGCCTATTTTTTCGCCCTCGACAGCACCGCTTCGCGCTGATCGCGATTGATATTCTGCATTTCCTTCAGCACGCCGCGGCTGATTCCCTGGCTTGCGAGACGCTCCTCTTGCGCCGGGGTCAAATCGAAAAACTGGTCGGTGGCTTCCAACCGCGCGATCATCTGCTTGTCGCTTAACCCGGCTTTATCCATCGCCAGCAACTCGTCCGTCGTCACGAAACCGTCGCTGTTGAGGTCGGCCGTTTTGGATTTCTTGACGTCCTCAACGGTTGCGGGGTTCGACTGCGCGCCTTTCACGGCTTTGCTGGCCTCGTCTTTATTGCCGAACAGCTTGTCGGAGTTGGCGCCTATCATGTAGCCGGCGCCCGCGCCGAGCACGCCGCCCAGCACAGTGGCGATCACGCCATCGCCGATTGCGCTTCCGATAACCGCTCCTGCAACGCCACCGCCGGCTGCCGCCTGTTGTTCCTTTGTCCCAGGCAGAGTTTCGCAGCCGGCCAGCGGACCCGCCATAAATCCTGTCAATACCAGAACCGCGATTTTACGTTGCATGATCAGCCTCCGCAGTGAACCGCCGCGTGCAGCTAGCGGTTTCAGTCAAAAGAATCGC
>JBGTFJ010000028.1:0-7249 GCA_041747355.1 Burkholderiales bacterium | reverse complement strand
AGCATTTCGAATGCCTGTTTGCGCGGCACATTGCGCGTCAAAGGGACGCTGGGCGTCGCGCAGAACAATCCGTAGTTGATGCCGGAAGTCGCGAAGCGCGCGTCGCTTGCAGCGATCGCGAGATCGCAGGCGGCGACCAGTTGGCAGCCGGCCGCGGTCGCGATGCCATGCACGCGCGCGATCACCGGCTGCGGCAGCCTTGTGATGGTCAGCATGATGCGGCTGCACTGCGTAAACAGATCGTGGATGAATTCGCGATCCCGGTTTGCGCGCATTTCCTTCAAATCGTGTCCGGCGCAAAAGGCGTCGCCGCTTCCCGCCAGTACGATAGCTCGCACCGAGACGTCGCTCCCGATCTCGTCGAGTGCAGTTTGCAGCTCGCACAACAGCGCGCCGGACAGCGCATTGAGCTGCTTCGGACGATTCAGGGTAAGGGTGGTGATGCCGCCGGCTTCGCTGCGTATCAACAGCGGTTGCGTGGTGACGGAGTTCGCGGCAGATAAAATTGGCATGAGAGGACTTAATCGATCAAGCGGACGGTCATTATAACCGTCGTCTGTGCTAGGCGAGCGTGCCTTTAGACCAGGGAATTCAATCGCGAACTCATCACCGGCGCGTGCATCTAATCATGCGAAAAACACCTATATAAGGGTCCTGCGCATGAAACGCATTTTTCTGTTTTTGGCGACAAATCTGGCGATCGTTTTCGTACTCAGCATTACGCTGCGGCTGCTCGGCGTCGATCGCATCCTCGATCAGGGCGGCGGGCTCAACTATACGTCGCTGCTGATTTTAGCGGCGGTGTTCGGCTTCGGCGGTTCGCTGATCTCGCTACTGATTTCGAAGTGGTCGGCGAAAAGGCTGACCGGCGCGAAAGTGATCGAGCAACCTGCCGACGCGACCGAGCGCTGGCTGTTCGAAACCGTGCGCAGCCAGGCCGATGCGGCCGGCGTCGGCATGCCCGAAGTCGCAGTTTACGAGGCGCCCGACATCAACGCCTTTGCCACCGGCGCCAGCCGCAACAATGCGCTGGTCGCGGTCAGCACCGGCTTGTTGCGCAGCATGAACAAGGACGAAGCCGAGGCCGTGCTTGCGCACGAAATGACCCACGTCGCCAATGGCGATATGGTCACGCTCGCCCTGATTCCGGGCGTGGTGAATACCTTCGTGATATTCGCCTCGCGCGTGGTTGGCCACGTTGTCGATCGCGTCGTGTTCAAGACCGAAAACGGCCACGGCCCGGCATTCTGGATTACCGCGATCGTTGCCGAACTCGTGCTTGGCGTGCTCGCGACGATGATCGTAATGTGGTTTTCGCGGCAGCGCGAATTCCGCGCCGATGCGGGCGGGGCATCGCTTGCCGGGCGCGGGAAAATGATCGGAGCGCTCGAACGGCTGAAGCTGACTTACGGCCAGCCGCAATTGCCCGACCAAATCACCGCCTTCGGCATTTCCGGCAACGTCGATCGCGGTTTCAAACGGCTGTTCATGTCGCACCCGCCGCTCGAAGAACGTATCGCCGCTTTGCGCGCGGCCGCTTGAAAATCTCGTGGAAGGTCAGGCTGCCAAGCTCCTAGACATTTATATTCCGCGAGACGAGACGGGCTGTCAGCTGGGAAGGCTCCGATCAAGTCCACGTTTCGTGGTGCGCGTGTCGAACCTCGAATGGAGTCTCACCCAACGAAGGCTCCCTGAATCGGCGACGCTAGTCCAGTGTCAGTACGATCTTGCCGATATGAGCGCCGGATTCCATCAGCCGGTGCGCATCGGCGGCGCGCTCGAGTAGAAAGGTGGCGTGCACGATCGGCCGGATCTTTCCTGCTGCGAGCAGTGGCCAGACTTTCTGGCGCAGCGCATCGGCAACCTTTGCTTTGAACGCGACCGGCCGCGCGCGTAGCGTCGAACCGCTCAGGCTCAGTCGCCGCATCAGCATAGCCGTCAGGTCGAGCGAGACTTTGGCGCCGCCTAAAAACGCGATGATCGCGATGCGGCCATCGTCAGCCAGGGCGCGCAGATTACGCGCGACGTAGTCGCCCGCGACCATGTCGAGAATGACATCGACGCCTTTCCCTCCGGTTTCCGCTTTGACGATTTCAACGAAATCTTCTTCGCGATAATTGATCGCCCGCGCCGCGCCCAATGCCTCGCACGCCGCACATTTTTCCGCCGAGCCGGCAGTCGCAAACACGCGATGATCGAATGCGCGCGCCAGCTGGATCGCTGTCACCCCGATGCCGCTGCTGCCGCCGTGTACGAGCAAAGTCTCACCAGCGGCCAGGCTTGCGCGGTCGAATACATTGCTCCACACGGTAAAGAAGGTCTCGGGCAGTGATGCGGCTTCGACTTCGCTCAGCCCCTCCGGAACCGGCAAGCATTGCGCTGCCGGAGCCGACGCGTATTCGGCATAGCCGCCGCCCGCAAGCAGGGCGCAAACCGCATCGCCCACGCGCAATCCGCTGACGTTCTGGCCCAGCGCGGCGATTTTACCGGCGACCTCCAGGCCCGGGATTTCGGAGGCGCCTGCCGGCGGTGGATAGTTGCCGCTGCGCTGCAGGAGGTCGGGACGATTGATGCCCGCGGCTCTCACCTTGATCAGAACTTCATTGGCGCCGGGCCGCGGCAGCGGTAGCCCGGCGACGCGTAAAACTTCGGGTCCGCCAAAACTTGCGATGGCGATCGCATGCATCGTTTCGGGTAATGCTTTAGTCATGGCGCGCCAGAAACGATTGCAGTGAATCTGCGTTCTGTTCTATGTTCGATGCTCTGCTTCCCTTGACGAAAGGGGGCCAGGAGGGATTTGGCGCCCGTTACAACCCCTCCATCTTTGCACAAGGGAAGTAAGGGTGTCTCCCCGGGCTCAAATCGAGGCTGGATTCAGCACATCTGGGCGGGCCGCAGACGTTCGGCGCACTATCCCAGCGGCGGTCTGGGTTGCAATAGATGACTCATCAACGCGCGCAGCTTGGCGGGGCGCACGGGCTTATGCAGCAGCTGATAGCCGCTGCCGCGCGTTTCACGCAGGCGGTCGGGGGCGGTATCACCGGTGATCAAGACACTGGCGATTTCTTTGCCGTAGCGCGCTTGTATGATGCGGATCGCGTCGATGCCAGTGGTATTTCCGCGTAAACGGTAATCCGCCAGTACCAGTTCTGGCGCGTCACTCTGCTTGCCCAGCGCCTGGATCGCCTCGTCGACCGAACTGACGCTCAGCACTTTGCATCCCCATTGGCCGAGCAGCGCCTGCATACCGTCGCGGACCGAGCGTTCGTCGTCGACGACAACAACGAATTTACCGCGCAATGCATCCAGCGCGGACACCCCGGTCTCCGACTGGAAACGGGAGGCCGAATCGATTTCACCACGCGGCACCGTGATCTTGAATACCGAGCCGCGGTTCGCTTCGGAGCGTAACTCCAGCTTGAGGGACAACAGGTCGAGCAGGCGGCGGACGATGGCGAGTCCCAACCCGAGCCCTTTCTTGCGGTCGCGTTCAGGGTTGCCCATTTGATAAAATTCTTCAAAAACCTTGTCGCGATAGCTGTCGGGAATGCCGGAACCGCTATCCCATACTTCAATTCGTATTTGCCCGCCGGCGCGGCGCGCGCCGACGACTACGCCGCCTCGCTGCGTGTAGCGGATTGCGTTGGATACCAGGTTGGCGAGCACGCGGCCCAGCAGTGTCGGATCGCTGCGCACCACGGCGCTCGATGGAGCGACCTTGAATCGCAAGCTTTTTTCAGCCGCCTCCGCGGCAAATTCGGCTTCCAACTGATCAAGCACGGTTTGCAGCGGAAAATCCTGGAGCGCTGCATGGATGATGCCGGCGTCGAGCTTGGAAATATCCAGCAAGGCATCGAACAGACTCTCCAGCGATTCGATCGACGCATTGATGTTACCGACGATACTGCGTTCGCTCTGGCCGTTCACCTTTTCGCCCAGCGTCGCCGTAAAAAGCCCGAGCGCGTGCAGCGGTTGCCGCAGATCGTGACTGGCCGCGGCCAGGAACTGGGATTTGGCGCGATTGGCGGCCTCAGCTTCATGCTGCGACCGTTCGGCGAATGCCTTTTGCTCGGTCAGCTTCTCGATCAAATCGACGTTTTCGTAGCGCCGGTTCAGCGAATCGGCGAATACGCGGTGGAGATTGCGCCCGAATACCAGCGACACGACCAGGAGCACCGTGCCGAGTGCCGCAACGATCAGATGGGGCGTATCGCCTTCCAGCGCGGTGCGAAGGATGATCGGGACAAGCGCCGGCACGATAAACGCGTAGAACGAAGGCAGATAGACCGGATTGAGCGTAGTAGCGCATGCGGCTACCACGAACAGCGTGACCGTCAACATCGCTTGCTGGCTTGGCGAATCGGGCACGTACATGATGACTCCGGCCAGCCCCCAGAGACAGCCATTGACGGCCGACGCGATCACGATGTAGTCACCCCAGCGCTTGGCGTCGGCGGGTAACGGTTGCGCCCGTCGGTATCTGAAAAACAGCACGAAGCGCGCCACGCCAAGCAGGCACAGCGCGATCAGCCACGCGATCATCGGCGGCGCGGGCCGCTGACCCCAGGTTCCGATCATGAGGAACAGCGCCGCCACGACGAGTGCCGCGTAGGTCACCGGTGTTTGATTGTAAAGCGTGCTGATCTGCTCAAGGCGGATCAAATCCGCGCGGCTCGATTCGCGAGAAGCAGACAGTGCCATCTTCGTCACATTTTCCAGGCCCGTCGTCGGCGCAAAAGACCGGGACTTTCGGGCAGCAGCAGACCATCGTTACATTCGTGCGATTATGCGTCGGAAGTCTGCGCGAGGGATATAGGACTTAAGTCTTAGGACAAGAGTACTGGCGGGAACGTGACAAAAGTCCTAGCGCGACGCGATCAAGAGACAGCAATGCCGGAAACGTTTGTGAAAGCGCGCCGCTATAACTTGCGCTACGAGCTGTTGTCCACGCTGAAATACTGCTGGTAGCGCTGAAAATTGCGCACATAGTGGCGTGCCTTTTTTCCGATGCGTTTGATTTCGGTTGCGGTTAGCGACCGTACGACCTTGCCCGGCGAGCCGACGACCAGCGATCCATCCGGAATAACCTTGCCTTCGGTGATCAACGCGTTGGCGCCGATCAGGCAGTTTTTACCGATCACCGCGTCGTTCATGATCACGCTTTTTATTCCGATCAGCGAATTATCGCCAATCTTGCAGCCGTGCAGCACCGCCATATGGCCGACGCTGACGTTTTTGCCGATGACCAGTTCGATGCCTTCGTCGGTATGCAGCACAGCACCATCCTGGATGTTGGAATTCTCACCGATCACGATGCGGTCGGTGTCGCCGCGCACGACAACGTTGAACCAGATGCTCACGTTGTTTTCGAGCACGACCGATCCGATGACAACGGCATTGTCGGCAATATAGTGATTGCCGCGCACTTCGATTTTTCGGTCGCCCAGAGAATATTTCATGGTGATCGGTGAAAGAAAGAGAGGAAGCGTCGCGAGACGATGTCAAGCGGCGTCATTATAGTTCGCGCCGATTTTACCGAAAAGTCGCTTAGCGCGATAATGAGCGCTTTTCAGGAGATAACATGACCGATATCGCCGGGCTGCTGGGGAAAGACGCGAAAGACCTGCTCGATCATCGCTGTAAGGGGATACCGAAAGAATCGCTGCACTTGCCGGGGCCCGACTATATCGAGCGTGTCGTCGCCGCGAAAGACCGCAAGCCGGCGGTGCTGCGCAATCTGCAGGCGATGTTCGATCACGGGCGGCTGGGCGGAAGCGGTTTCCTGTCTATCCTGCCGGTCGATCAGGGTGTCGAGCATTCGGCCGGCGCATCGTTTGCGCCGAACCCGCTGTTTTTCGATCCGGCGAATGTCTGTCAACTCGCGATCGACGGCGGCTGCAACGCGGTCGCGTCTACCCTGGGCGTGCTGAGTTCGGTCGCTCGCACGTTTGCGCACCGCATTCCGTTCATCGTCAAAATCAATCACAACGAGATGCTGACCTATCCGAACATCTACGATCAGACGCCGTTCGCAAGCGTCGATCAGGCGTTCGACATGGGCGCGGCTGCGGTCGGCGCGACGATTTTTTTCGGTTCCGAACATTCGCGCCGACAGATCCAGGAAGTCTCGGAAGCATTCGCGCACGCCCACGAATTGGGATTAGCCACTATTCTCTGGGCTTACACGCGCAATCCGGATTTCAAAAAAGACGGCGTCGATTATCACGTCTCGGCCGATTTGACCGGCCAGGCCAATCACCTCGCGGCGACCATCAACGCCGACATCGTCAAGCAGAAAATGGCCGAAAACAACGGCGGTTACAACGCCATCAAGTTCGGCAAGACGCACGCCAAGGTTTACAGCGAACTGACGACCGATCACCCGATCGATCTGGTCCGCTACCAGGTCGCCAACTGCTACATGGGCAGGGCCGGCCTGATCAATTCCGGCGGTGAATCGGGCAAGGACGATTTGACCCAGGCCGTGCGCACCGCCGTGATCAACAAGCGCGCCGGCGGCATGGGGCTGATTTCGGGACGCAAGGCGTTCCAGAAACCGATGAAGGACGGCGTTGCGTTACTGCGGGCGATCCAGGACGTTTATCTGAGCAAGGATGTAAGCGTCGCCTGACGTTTCATCGGAAAGATAGATGTAACGGATCACTCCCGGGTTTCGCTGCCCACAGCGAGGGCGCCATGGATTTCGTTCCCTATCACAGTGGTTCAGCCGGGCAGTCGCGCGAGGCCGAACCAGCATTGGCCGGACTGGCCCGGCGGCCGAGAGCATTCCTCGCAGCGCCCGTCGACAAGTTCCATGTGAAGTTTCGCACCGAGCGTTACCGGCCAAACCATCTGGTCACGATGCGCAACAATGTCGACGGCTGGTCGCAGGATATTCATGGCGCTTATTACAACGGCGAATGGGTCTTCTTCCTGGAACAGGCCCGCTATCAGCATGGCCTCCAGATGAAATTCGTGCTCGACAAGAGCACGTGGATGGAAGGTTCTGACGTTCCGCTGCAAGCAGTCGGCGAACATGTCTTCACTGAGCAGAACGTTACCTTCGGGCCGACACCGACGCGCTATCTGCACGGTTACGACAATCTGCGCAGCGATCACAACAAGCTTCAGCAGGATGCCGTTCCCGGCAATACCGACGAGAGTATCGAATACGACGTTATCGTCATCGGCTCGGGCATGGGCGGCGGCATGCTCGCCGACGCGCGGTCCGACGCCGGACCGCGCGTAC
>JBGTFJ010000027.1:0-1958 GCA_041747355.1 Burkholderiales bacterium | reverse complement strand
TGCAAACCGGTTGCGATGGTCCGGATTGCGATCGGGCTTCGCACATTGGCCTTTACGCGCGGGCGGTGGGCCGAGTTGCGAGAGCACGTCCAAGCCGCCCTTGGCGCCTGGTTGAAAACGACGTCCGACAACCGCGGGATGCCCGCCGAAGGCCTGCGCGGCGCGCTTTCCGAACGGCTGCCGCGGCCCGTTTTCGATGCGTTGATTGCCGATCTGCTGGCAGAAACCCATCTGCTTCGCGATGGCCCCTTGTTGCTTTTGCCCGGACATACCGTAAGCTTGTCGGCGGCCGATGTCAGGCTCGCCGACCAGCTGGTTGCCGTGCTCGCCGCCGCAAAATTGCAGCCGCCAAAAGTCGCGCAACTGGCGCAGCAACTGAATGCCGATGACAAGCGTTTGCGGACTTTGCTGCGCCGACTGGCGCAAAGCGGCGAGCTTCACGCCGTATCGGCGGATTATTATTTCCCGCGCGCCACAATAGCCGAAGTCGCCGCGGTAACAGCCCGCATCGCCCTGCAGGAGCCGAGCCGGATTTTTACCGTCGCGCGCTTCCGTACCGAAACTGGCATCAGCCGCAACCTGACGATACCGGTGCTCGAATTTTTCGATCGCGTCGGTTTCACGCTGCGTGTGGGCGAAGGGCGCCGGGTGAGACGGGAATGGACGGCGGTGGTAGCGGGGATGCATGACAGATGAATAATGGAGGGGATGCGTCCTCCGGTGGGGCGTCCGGACTTCAAATCCGGGAAGGGCCGTTTAACGGTTCTTGGTGGGTTCGACTCCCACTCTCTTCCGCCAGTCACCGGGGTTTCTTGCTTCCTGGTGAGAACGCACGCCGATGACCAGCCTCGCCGCTGAAACCTGAGAGCGAGCCCATGGCCGAACTCCCGAAAAGCAATTTGTCGACGCTGCCCTCTGTCGATCGCGTCCTGAACTACGCATCGTTCGAGCCGCTGATCGCCGAATTCGGCCGGGTTGCGGTCGTCGATGCGATTCGCGCCCATCTCGGGCGTGCGCGTCAGGGCTTCAAAGTCGCTGGTGCCCTGACCGAGTTCGACGAGCCGTGGTTCGAACGGCATTGCCGCGCGCATCTCGAAATCGAGCAGCAGCCGTCACTGCGGCCGATGTTCAATCTGACCGGCACCGTGCTGCATACGAATCTCGGTCGTGCCTTGCTGCCGAAAGAGGCGCAGCGGGCCGTCGCCGCCTTGCTGGCGCAGCCGTGCAATCTTGAATACGACATTGGTACAGGCGGTCGCGGCGATCGCGACGATCATATCGAACGATTGATCTGCAAGCTTACCGGCGCCGAGGCCGCGACTGTCGTCAACAACAACGCGGCGGCGGTTTTTCTGTTGCTGAATACGTTTGCGCTGAACAAGGAAGTGCCGGTCTCGCGCGGCGAGCTGATCGAGATCGGCGGCTCGTTTCGCATTCCCGACATCATGACGCGGGCGGGTTGCAGTCTGCGCGAAGTCGGCACCACCAACCGCACGCATCTCAAGGATTTCGCGGACGCGATCAGTCCGCTGACGGCGATGCTGCTCAAGGTACACACCAGCAATTACGCGATTCAGGGTTTCACCGCGGCTGTCGAAGAAAAAGACCTGGCGAAACTGGCGCACGAGCATGACTTGCCGTTCGCTGTCGATCTCGGCAGCGGCACCGTAATCGATTTGCGCGATTGGGGTCTGCCGGCCGAGCCGACGCCGCAGCAGACGATCGCCAACGGCGCCGACATGGTCACCTTCAGCGGCGACAAACTGCTCGGCGGCCCGCAAGCCGGCATCATCGTCGGTGGCGCGCGGTGGATTGCTGCGATCAAATGCAATCCATTGAAGCGCGCGCTGCGTGTCGACAAAATGACCCTGGCGGCGCTCGAAGCGGTGCTGCGCTTGTATCGCGATCCGGCGCGACTCGCGCAGCGGCTGCCGACGCTGCGCCTGTTGACACGTAGT
>JBGTFJ010000026.1:0-2980 GCA_041747355.1 Burkholderiales bacterium | reverse complement strand
GGCGGGCTGTCGATCCCGAGCATGGGCGCCAGCGGCTTCGGCTATGAAGTGGCCAGACAGTTTGGTCATCGCGTCCTGCCGACGCGGGCTGCGCTGGTGCCGTTGACCTTGAGCGGCAAGCACCTCGAGCATTATCAGGATCTCAGCGGCATCGCCATGCCGGTCGAAACCCGCTGCAACGGGCAAAGCTTTCGCGGTGGCATGTTGATCACGCATCGCGGTTTGAGCGGCCCGGCGATTCTGCAGATTTCGTCGTACTGGCAAGCCGGCGACGCGCTGCACGTAGATTTGCTTCCCGGTACCGACGCCTTCGGACATCTGGATACGCAACGCGAAGAGCGGCCGGCCGCGGAAATGAAAACGGTGCTCGGCGACGCGCTGCCGAAACGGCTCGCGCAACGGCTGTGCGAGCACTGGTTGGAAAGCCGGCTGCTGCGACAGTATGGCAGCGCGGAATTGCGTGACATCGCCAAGCAGCTTCATTCGTGGCCGATTGTCGCCAGCGGCACCGAAGGCTATCGCACCGCGGAAGTCACGCTGGGCGGCGTCGATACCGATGCGCTTTCATCGACGACGATGGAATCGCGCAAGATAACCGGTCTCTATTTCATCGGCGAGGTCGTGGATGTCACCGGGTGGCTCGGTGGCTTCAATTTCCAGTGGGCGTGGGCGTCCGGGCACGCCGCAGGCCAGGTTGTCTGATGGTTGGCGCCATGGTTTAGCGCCATAAACCGGCGCTATCATGACGATGCCCAATTCACGGGAGTATCGAACGGATGAAAAATCGCACGACCGCAAAAATCGAAAGTGAAGACGAACAGCGCCGGCTCGCCGTTCTGATCGACGCCGACAACGCGCAGCCATCGGTGATCGAAGGGCTGCTGGCCGAGGTCGCGAAATTCGGCATTGCCAGCGTGAAGCGTATTTACGGCGACTGGACGTCGACCAGCCATACACAATGGAAGAAAAGCCTGCTCAAGCATTCGATCAATCCGGTCCAGCAGTTTGCCTACACCAAGGGAAAGAATGCGACCGACAGCACCCTGATCATCGATGCCATGGACCTGCTGTATACGCGCCGCTTCGACGGCTTTTGCCTGGTATCGAGCGACAGCGATTTCACGCGTCTGGCGCAACGTTTGCGCGAGGAAGGTCTGACGGTTTTCGGCTTTGGCGAGCGCAAGACGCCGGATTCGTTTGTCGCCGCGTGTGACAAATTTGTCTACGTCGAAGTGCTGCGCGGCGATAGCGTTACGAACGAGCCACTGAGCGAGCCGCCGAAATCCTCGTCGCGGCGCCGCCGCCCGAAAGCCGCGCCGTCGCCCGCGTCAGATGCGGAGGTCGGCATCGTTGTCGATGCCGAACCGGCGCGCTCCAATCCGCAGGCATTGCCGGTCGATCTGATCACGCAAGCGATCGAGGAAGCTTCCGACGACGCCGGCTGGGCGCCGCTCGGCCGCGTCGGCAGTTATCTGACCAAGATACGCCCCGACTTCGATCCGCGCCTTTACGGGCACAAGAAGCTGAGCGAGCTTTTCAGGAAACACCCGAAGTTTTTCGAGTTCGAAGAGAGAAGCGCGCCGGGCGTTACGAGCAAAGCCATTTATGTGCGCGCAGTCGATTCCGCTGTCCCGGCAAAAGCGAATTAGACAACCACCGGAAGCTCAGGGCACAACATTCGCAAACGCGGTTAACGCAAGCGCGCTATTCATCAGGGCGTAGAAGCCGCGATAAGCGCATGACGCAGCTTACTTTTGAATCGCGCTGAATTTCTCGCGCCCCGACTTGCCCTAGCAAAAACCACGGAGAAAAATCGCATGAATGAGCAGGAGCAGAAAGCTATCCTCACGCTGTCTCTAATGGCGGCGTTTGCCGACGGCGCCAAGCACGAGCGGGAACGCGCCGAGGTCAAACGCATTGCCGACGCGCTGGCGAGCGATGCCTCGATCAATATCGCTGCGCTTTATCGGGACGTGCTGCTGAAACGTGTTTCGCTGGCCGAAACGACAGCGGCGCTGACCACATCCGAGTCGCGGCAATTGGGGTTTGAGATGGCGGTATGCGTGTGCGATGCCGATGGGGTGCAATCGGATGCCGAGCGCAAGTTTCTCGGCGAGCTGCGCGCCGCCCTCGATCTGCCTGTCGAGCAGGCGCAGGTTTACACCGAGCAGGCCGAAGCGATCGCCGCCGCGCCATTGCAAGCCACCGCCACGTCTCTCGCGACACCCGCTGCTTCGACCTCGGCTTCGAAAATGTCCGATCAGGAAATGGACAAGACCATCCTGAACGCGGCCATCGTCAACGGCGCGCTCGAACTGTTGCCCGAATCGCTCGCGACGATGGCGATCATTCCGCTGCAGATGAAGCTCGTCTATCGCATCGGGCAATCGTACGGGTTCGAGCTTGACCGCGGACATATCAAGGATTTTCTCGCCACCGTCGGCGTCGGCCTGACTTCGCAATATCTCGAGCAGGCCGGGCGCAAACTGCTGGGCGGGCTGCTCGGTAAAGTCGGTGGCGGGCTGCTTGGCAAGATGGGCGGCGGGCTGGCGCGCGGGGTGGGCAATCAGGCAGTCAGTTCGGGCATGAGCTTCGCCAGCACGTACGCGCTTGGCCACGTGGCCAAGCGCTACTACGCGGGCGGCCGCAGTCTTTCAACGCAGATGCTGAAGGAATCGTTCGACAACATCGTCGGCGAGGCAAAAAACCTGCAAACCCGCTATCTGCCCGAAATGCAGGCGAAAGCGAGCACGCTCGACGCGACGAAGATACTGAATATGGTGCGACAGGGCTGATTGAAATACGGGTACTTCTCGTTTGCCGCATTCATTACGACTTCGATCGCGGCTCGAAATCGCTCTTGTGCTCGTTAGATCGACGACGCCTCATACTTCAACCATAACTTGAATCTGACTGAGACCGACATGCCCTATATCAACATCAAGATTACCGATGAAGGCGTCACCAAGGCGCAAAAAGC
>JBGTFJ010000025.1:0-3318 GCA_041747355.1 Burkholderiales bacterium | reverse complement strand
GGCAGCGTGCTGTATGGCGATACCGTCGATGGCTCATGGTATTTCCAGATGCTGCGCGACGCGAAAAACATTTCGGAAATCCGCGATCACCTGATGTCGGGCCAATCGCATCTCGGCAACCTCGGCCATCAGGGTCAGAACAGCGCGTCCGCCATGCCCGACGAGATGGAAGTGTGCGGCTGCAATGGCGTTCGCAAAGGAACGATCACCAAAGCGATCAAGGAAAAAGGCCTGTTCACGCTCGAGGACGTGCGCAAGCACACCAAGGCGTCGTCGTCGTGCGGATCGTGCACCGGCCTCGTCGAGCAGATACTCGCATCCACGATCGGCGGCGCTTACGCGCCGGTCGCCGCAAAAACCAAGACGGTGTGCGGCTGCACCGATCTGACGCACGAAGAAGTGCGTCTCGCGATCCGCGAAGAAAAGCTGCTGTCGATTCCGCGGACCATGGAATTTCTGAACTGGAAGACGCCGAACGGCTGCGCGAGCTGCCGGCCGGCGTTGAATTACTATCTGTTGTCGACGTGGCCGCACCAGGTGCTGGACGATCCGCAATCGCGTTTCATCAATGAACGCGCGCACGCCAATATCAGAAAAACGGCACATTCTCGGTCGTGCCGCGCATGTTCGGCGGCACCACCAATGCGTCGGAATTGCGGCGCATCGCCGACGTCGTCGATAAATATCAAATTCCGACTGTGAAGGTGACGGGCGGCCAGCGCATCGATCTGCTGGGCGTCAAGAAAGAAGATTTGCCGGACGTCTGGGCCGATCTTGCGATGCCGTCAGGACACGCTTACGCGAAAGCGCTGCGCACGGTAAAAACCTGCGTCGGTTCCGAGTGGTGCCGCTTCGGCGTGCAGGATTCGACGCAGATGGGCATCGATCTCGAAAAGGCGTTCTGGAAAATGTACGCGCCGCACAAAGTCAAAATGGCAGTTTCCGGCTGTCCGCGCAACTGCGCCGAATCGGGCATCAAGGATGTCGGCGTGATCGGCGTCGAGTCTGGCTGGGAAATCTACGTCGCCGGCAACGGCGGCATCAAGACCGAAGTCGGGCAATTTTTCGTGAAAGTCAAAACCGCGGAAGAGGTGCTCGAATACGCCGGCGCGTTTATCCAGCTCTATCGCGAAGAAGCGCGCTATCTCGATCGCACCGTGCATTACGTCGCGCGCGTCGGCCTCGATTACGTGAAGCAGAAAGTCGTCGACGACGCCGCCAATCGCAAAGCGCTGTACGAGCGTTTGCTGTATGCGTTGTCGGGCGAGAAAGATCCGTGGGTCGAGCGCGCAGCGGGGTTGGACAAGCGCGAGTTTGAGATGCTGGAGGTGTGAGTGGATGGCTACCTATACGCCCACCCGGTCGTTCCCGCGAAAGCGGGAAGCCATGGCATCGGGCCCCATGTTTTCAATCGAGAGAGAGGCGAATCCTGAAATGCTCGAGTCGACTGTATTCAGGCAGCACGTAAGCGAGAGTGCGACGGTATCGCTGGAGGTCAACGTAGGACACGCAAGCGAGGCGTGCGCCAAAAAGCCCAACGCCGACTTCTTCGGCAGCGTCAGTCCCAACGATGACCGCTTGCACAGCAAGGGCATTCTGCTTGCGGTTGCGGACGGCCTTTCCGACGCTCGCGCGGCTTCGGAGTCTCTCGTCTATACCCTTCTCACCGATTACTACGCCACGTCGCCTGAAGTCGAAGTGTGCCAGGCGCTGAACAAAGTCATCAGCGCGACCAATCTGTGGATGTGCGCGCAAAGTCAGCACAGCGACGAGGGAATGCTGAGCACGTTGAGCGCGCTGGTGCTGCTTGGCAGCCGCTACTATCTCGCGCACGTTGGCGATACGCGCATCTATCACCTGCGCGGCGACCGGTTCCAGCAGATCACGCAGGACCATGTCTGGCCGATTCGCACGATGAACCATATCCTGCGGCGTGCCGTGGGATTGGAAGAGCACCTGGTTGTCGATTTCCGCGAGGGCGAACTCGAGCCGTGCGATATGTTCCTGATGGTTTCAGACGGCGTTTGGGAGGTTCTGGGAGATCGCGCCCTGCGCGCCGCGCTTTTCGAGTGCGCGAATCCGCAAGCAGCCGCGGAACGCCTCGTGCAGGAATCGATACTCACCCAGAATCAGTATCTGGGCTTGAATGACGCAACTGCGGCGGTAGTCCGTGTCGAAGCCTGCGGTCAGGTTGGCAAATGACGCTCTACGAACGTTTGCTGCATGCGTTATCAAGCGAGAAAGGTCCGTGGCACGGGCGTGCGAAAGGGTATCGACAAACGCGAAAGGCGAGAAGCTGAACGCGTAAACGCGAACAACGATTACGTGAACAAAGATACGAACGATACGAACGAGACCGCATGAACAACTGGAAGAACATTTGTCCGCTCGAGGCGATACCACAGCTCGGCGCGCGCGTCGTCAGGAATGGCGATATCGATATAGCGGTCTTTCGAAGCGGCGACCAGGTTTTTGCGGTAGCCGATCGTTGTCCACACAAGGGCGGCCGGTTGTCGCAGGGCATCGTGTTCGATAACAAGGTCGCATGTCCTTTGCACAACTGGACGATCTGTCTGGACGACGGAAAAGCGGTGGCGCCCGATGTCGGCTGCACGCAAACCTTCAAGGTCAAGGTCGAACACGGTCAGGTGTTTCTGGCGGCGCCGAACCGATCGTTATCTTCGCATGCGGGACCAGAATTTTCTCCACCACTCAAGGAAGCGGTATGAAATCTTCGTTCTGGAAGGCCGGGCATGCGCCGACTCTGGCAGCGGCGTTTCTGTATTTCGACGTCAGCTTCATGGTCTGGGTGATGCTCGGGCCGCTCGGGGTGCAAATTGCGCAGGACCTCGGCTTGAACGCGGCGCAAAAGGGGTTGATGGTGGCAACGCCGGTGCTGGCTGGCGCGCTGTTGCGCATCGTTATGGGCATCCTGAACGATCATATCGGGCCGAAGAAAGCCGGATCGCTGGCCCAGATCGTCGTCATCACGGCGCTGCTTGGCGCGTGGTTAATTGGCGTCAAAACCTACGAGCAGGTGTTGATCCTCGGCCTTTTCCTGGGCGTGGCCGGCGCCTCATTTGCCGTCGCGCTGCCACTCGCATCGCGCTGGTACCCGCCCGAGCACCAGGGCACCGCACTTGGGTTAGCCGGGGCTGGCAATTCGGGAACCGTGTTTGCGGCGCTGCTTGCTCCGATGCTCGGGCTCGTCTATGGCTGGAACAACGTGTTCGGGCTGGCTGCCATTCCGCTCATTCTGGTATTCATCTTCTACGTCGTCGCGGCAAAAGACAGCCCGGAATGTCCGCCGGCCAAGCC
>JBGTFJ010000024.1:0-10952 GCA_041747355.1 Burkholderiales bacterium | reverse complement strand
CATCTCGACGCGCTCATCGCTGCCTACAATCACACACCGCGGAAGTGTCTTGGATTCAGGACACCGGCGGAAGTATTCTGTAACCATCTGTTGCACTTCAAACGTGAATGCACCTTCCCGCCTGCGCGGGAATGAAAACTTGAGAAAAGACTCGGTTTTAGTGTCGGCCCATGATCAAGCTCAACATTCACGAAGTCGAAGCGGGTTAGCACTTCAGTTTCCCTGATCGAAAATCGCGGGTGATTTCGCGCGCGGCGTTATGGCCGGGAATGCCGGTCACAGCACCGCCGGGATGCGTTCCCGATCCACACTGATAGAGCCCTCGAATCGGGGCGCGGTAATCGCCGTAACCCAATACCGGACGCGCGCTGTAAAGCTGGTCGAGCGTCAGTGCGCCATGGAAAATATCGCCGCCGATCAGGCCGAACTTTCGTTCGAGATCGAGCGGCGTCAGGGTCATGCGGCCGAGCACGCTGGCCTTGAAATTCGGCGCGTAGCGATCGACGGTTTCGATCGCGAGGTCGGCCGCTGTTTCGCGCAGATCGTCCCAGTTTTTGCCGTCGGGCAATTGCGGATTGAAGTGCTGGCAAAACAAGCTCGCCACATGCGCGCCTTTCGGAGCGAGGCTGTCGTCGACCGTGCTCGGAATCAGGATTTCTACGACCGGTTTGCGCGACATGCCGCTGAATTCCGGCGAGCGCGCATCGAAATACGCGCGTTCCATGTAATCGAGCGCGGGTGCTATGACGATGCCTGATCGATGATGCGGCTGCGGGTCAGTGCCCGGCAGGCAGGTGAAATCGGGCAGTTCGGACAACGCGACGTTCATACGCAGCGTACCCGATCCGCATTTGTATTGCTCGATGCGTTGCAAAAAATCGGCGTCGAGTTGGCTGCGGTCGATCAGCCGCAAATACAGCAGCTTGGGATTCAGGTTCGAAACCACACAGTGCGCTTCGATTTCGCTGCCGTCTTCGAGCAGGACGCCGGTGGCGCGGCCGTTCGCGATATTCACACGTGCAACCGGCGCATCGACGCTGATTTCGACGCTGCGCTTCTTCGCCTCGGCCGCCATCGCCTGAGTGATCGCACCCATGCCGCCGATCGCGTGGCCCCATTTGCCTTTTTTGCCGTTGACTTCGCCGAAGGCGTGGTGCAGCAGCAGGTAAGCCGAGCCGGGCGTGTAGGGGCTCGCAAAATTGCCGACTTGCGAATCGAAGCCGAAAGCGGCCTTCAACGGCTCGGACTCGAAGCGGGCGTCGAGAATATCGCCGGCGCTTTTGGTGAACAGGTCGAGCAGATCGCGCTGGCCTGGCAAATCGAGCTTGCGCACTTTTCCCAGGGTTTGCAGCGCGCGCAAAAAGTCGGCGAGTCCACCCCCGACATTCGGCGGCGTTTGCAGGACGAGTTCGCGCAGAACATCCGCAATGTTTTCGAGCAGACGGTTGAAGGCCGGGAGGCGCTCGGCATCGCGTTGCGAAAAGCGCGCGACTTCAGCTTGCGCGTCCGCCGTACCGGAATGCGATTTGAAATAGTTGCCGTCGGGCAGCGGCAGAAAATTCGAGAACGGCCGCTCGACTATACGCAGGCCGTGCTCTGCCAGCCTCAGCTCGCGGATGACTTTGACATGCAACAGGCTGACGGTGTAACTCGCCGTCGAATTGCGAAAGCCGGAATAGAACTCTTCGGTGACCGCCGCGCCACCGACGACATTGCGGCGTTCGAGCACGCGCACCCTGAGCCCGGCGCCAGCCAGATAGCAGGCGCACACCAGCCCGTTGTGCCCGCCGCCGATAATGACGGCGTCGTATTTCATCGGTGAATCCCCGCCCCCCCTTTTTTCAAAGGGGGGAGAATCTATACACGAGGGGCGATTTGTCCGACAGCGCTTGACTTCATCGAAACCTTACTTCGACGAACCCACTTGCTTGTGCTCCGGCACGGTCCAGAAGAACACACGATGGTTGCCGACGCTCAACGATTGCTCCGGCTTCCAGTCGCCCATGTCGTAATTGTGCGAGACGATGCGCGTGCCCGGCTTCAATTGCAGCAGTTTCGGGCGCAACTTCATGTTGACGTCGGGCAGCAGATACAACGAGATGACGGTTGCCTTCGACAGATCCATTTCGAACAGATTGCCCTGAATGAATTTCACCTTGTCGGTGACTTTGGCCTGCTTGGCGTTTTCGTTGGCCTCCTGGATGCGTTCCGGATCGATGTCGACGCCGATGCCGCGCGTGCCGAATTCCTTGGCCGCCGTGATCGGAATACGGCCATCGCCGGAGCCAAGGTCAATAAGGACGTCTTTTTCTCCGACCTTTGCCACTTTTAGCATCTCGGCCACTACTTCTTCGGGCGTCGGCACGAACGGGACGTCCTTCTGCACTTGCTCCGCGTAAGCCGAGGCCGCCAGGCCCAGACTCAGGTACAAAGCCCACAACAGTTTCCTTTTCAGCATGATGATTTCTCCTTTGTTCTTCAGTGGTTACTGCATTAGTCCGGCGTGCCAGCAGCAGCACCGGCACACCCGCCAGCAGGACAGTGACGCCCACCAGCGCTCCTATGCCGGTGTAGGCGAGGCTGGACGCCAGCATATAAAGACAGGTTGCACAAAACAGCAGCGGTGTCAGCGGATAAAGCGGAACGCGGAACGGCCTGGCGATATCGGGTTCCTTGCGCCGCAGAACGAATAGTGAAATCCCGGTCAGCAGGAAAAACAGCCAGAACACCGGAGCCGTGTAATCGACGATGGTGGAAAAGCCTTCGCGTGTCGCAGTGCCAAGCGCGACCAGCAACAGCGCAACGGCGCACTGCGCGAGCAGAGCGTTGACCGGCGTGGCGGCGCGCTCGTTCCAGCGCCCCATGAAGCGGAACAGCGAATAATCGCGGCCGACCGCATAGGCGGTGCGGGCGCCCGTGATCGTCGTCGCATTGATCGAAGTCAGCGCCGCAATCGCCACCAGTACGCTCAGCCATTGCGCGCCGCGCTCGCCCAGGACAGCACGCATCATATCGGCGCCAACGGCTTCGCTCTTTGCCCTCGCAGAAAGTCCGAGCCCGTTCACATAGGCGAGATTGACCAGCACATAAAGCGCCGGCACGACGCCGATGCTCCAAATCAGGGTGCGCACGACATTGCGCTCCGGATTCTTGATTTCCGCCGACACGTACGCCGCTTCGTTCCAGCCGCCGTAGGTCAGCAGCACGAAGACCATGGCCATGCCGAGCGCCGGCGCCATCGCCGAGCCGGAAGATGCGAGCGCCGCGGGCGCTGCGGTTTCGGCCGGCGAAGCCCAGGCGAGACCGATGACGGTGATGAACAGC
The DNA here is from genome assembly GCA_041747355.1 of Burkholderiales bacterium. GTDB lineage: Bacteria > Pseudomonadota > Gammaproteobacteria > Burkholderiales > JACMKV01 > JACMKV01. The sequence continues at coordinate 7,628 of JBGTFJ010000024.1, read as the reverse complement.
AGCCCGAGTACTTCGACCGTCGTCAAAATGTTCTGCGTTCGCGTGCCGCGCGGCAAACCGGTGACGTTCAGGCCAGTCAGGATGATGATGATCAGCGCGGCATAGATCGGCGCCGAATACGCGCCGAAGCTGTAAAGCTGGGCGGCGTAATCGCCGAATACGAACGCGAGCAGTGCGATCGAGCCGGTCTGAATTACCGTCATGCGAGCCCACACGAACAGAAAGGACACGTTTTTCCCGAACGCGCGTGTCAGGAAGTGATAGTCGCCGCCGCTGTTCGGATACGTGGTCGCCAAATCGGCGTAGCACAGCGCGCCGATCAGCGAAATCAGGCCGCCCGCGACCCATACCGCGATGAATACAAGTTCGCTGGAGCTGTTGGCGGCGACCAGCGACGGCGTTTTGAAAATACCGGCGCCGACGACGATGCCGACGACGATGCCGATCGCATCGATGGTCCTGAGCGTTGCTTTAGGCTCGGATTCGGCGGACAGGGATGACATCGGCAGAGAAGTCGCAGCGAATGGAGAAATAACAGGAAATAGCGAATCGCCGGTTCTTTCGCACGATCTGTGCCACTGATAACAAGTTGCGCTTCACCGTCAAACGCCATTCACGGCAAACGAATTTAGCCAACGCATTGGTGCGGCGCCGCCTTGCTTCGTGTAATCCTTACAAGCGAGGTTTCGCAAAATTTGCCCTGCACCTGTCGCTGAAACGCGACAGCAATCGTACAAAGCGAACGGCCGGCGCTTGCGATTTTGATAGAATCAATCGTCTTTTTTTTGACTCGCGCTTAACTCATGCTGCTGTGGTTCGTGATTCTTTACCTGTGCGTCTCTATCGGCATCGGCCTGTATGCGGCGACGCGCGTACACGATACAAGGGATTTCGCGGTCGCCGGACGCAGGCTGCCTTTACCGATCGTCACCGCCACCGTTTTTGCGACCTGGTTCGGCGCCGAAACCGTGCTCGGCATTTCAGCGACATTCGTGCAGGAAGGGCTCCGTGGCGTCGTGGCCGATCCGTTCGGCTCGTCGTTATGCCTGATCCTCGCCGGTTTGTTCTTCGCCTCCAAGCTGTATCGCATGAATCTGCTGACGATCGGCGATTATTATCGCGTGCGCTACAACCGGCCGGTCGAAGTGCTGTGCACGCTCGCTATCGTCGCGTCTTACCTCGGCTGGGTATCGGCGCAGATCAAGGCGCTCGGCCTCGTATTTTTCGTCGTCACCAACGGCGTGATTTCGCAGGAATGGGGCATGGTGATTGGCGCTGCGATCGTGCTGACCTACACCACGTTCGGCGGCATGTTCGCCGTCGCGATTCTCGACTTCGTACAGATCACTGTGATCATGGGCGGCATGCTGTATATCGCGTCGGTGATCGCCGATTTGACCGGCGGTGTCGGCGTGGTCGTCGAGCACGCGCGCGCAGCCGGCAAGCTTGAATTTTTTCCGTCCGAGGCGAGGCTTTCCACCTGGATACCTTTTATCGGCGCGTGGGTCACGATCATGCTGGGATCGATCCCGCAACAGGACGTATTCCAGCGCATCACGTCGGCGAAGAACGAGAAGACCGCGGTGCGCGGCTCGGTTCTCGGCGGCTCGCTGTATTTCCTGTTTGCCTTTGTGCCGATGTTTCTTGCTTATTCGGCGACGCTCGTCGATCCCGCGCTTTTCAACAAGCTGCTCGAAGAAGATTCGCAGTTACTGCTGCCGCAATTGATCCTGCAGCACACGCCGATATTCGCGCAGATCATTTTCTTCGGCGCGCTGCTGTCGGCGATCATGAGCTGCTCGTCTGCGACGCTGCTCGCGCCGTCGGTCGCGTTTTCCGAGAACATCATCCGCAATTCATTTCCCGACATCACCGACCATCAGTTTCTTCGCCTCATGCGCATTACGCTCGTCTGCTTCGCGTGCATCGTTCTGGCGTTCGCGCTGCAAACCGAGTCGACAATATTCAAGATGGTCGAGAATGCCTACAAGATCACGCTGGTGGTCGCGTTTATTCCGCTTCTCGCCGGCCTGTACTGGAAGCGCGCGAGCACGCAAGGGGCGCTGGTCGGGATCACGGCAGGCTTCATCACCTGGGTGTCGCTTGAATTGGCCCAGCTCGATACCTATTGGCCGCCGCAATTGGCCGGCTTGCTGGTCGCAGCGATGGGCATGGTTCTGGGTTCGCTGCTGCCTTCGCAAATCGGTGAGACCGCGAGCGGCAAACTTGCCGCATACCGCAGCTTTGAACGCAAGCGCCCTTGAGTAGGGCGCTTGCGGCACAATCTTCTAACCTGCACAGAGGCGGCAACAATTCTCCCCCGCACAGAAGCGGCAACAATTTCTAACGCCGCACCGAGGCGGCAACAATTTTCTAACGCCGCACAGAGGCGGCGTTCTGCCCGAACAGGATGCCGCGCGAACCTTCATCGACAACCGCGGCTTCGCTGACGGTTTTACCTTTGTCATAAGCGCGCCGCGTCGCCGGCCGCGCCTTGATGGCGGTAAACCAGCGCTGCAGATTCGGGAAGTCGGCAAGATCCTGGCGCTGCCGCTGGTACGGTACGATCCACGGATAGCACGCAATATCGGCGATCGAATAGGCGCCGACGATGAACTCGCGATCCTCGAGCCTGCGGTCGAGCACAGCGTACAGCCGCGCCGTCTCGTCGACGTAGCGATCGATCGCATACGCAATCTGTTGCGGCGCATATTGCACGAAATGATGATTTTGCCCGGCCATCGGGCCGAGTCCGCCGACTTGCCAGAACAGCCATTGCAGAACTTCGCAGCGCGCACGCATTTGGCGCGGCAGAAAACGGCCGGTCTTATCCGCCAGGTACAGCAGGATCGCACCCGATTCGAAAATCGAAATTGGCTCACCGCCATCCGCCGGTGCGCGGTCGATGATCGCGGGCATGCGGTTATTTGGCGCGATTTCGAGAAAATCCGGCTTGAATTGATCGCCGCGTCCGATATTGATCGGCATGACCTCGTAGCGCAATCCGGCCTCCTCGAGAAACATCGTAATCTTGTGACCGTTCGGCGTCGGCCAGTAATAGAGTTCTATCATTTGTCTTTCCGCTGGAAATCGTTGGACGTGCTGATTGAGAGCAAGTCGGCAAGCCGGGGTTCAGCGCGGCCGCGATCAAGCTGTCATTCTGCCCCCGATTAAGCACTCGAGGGCAGACTGCGGCGGGGATGTGTTGGGGAATGACAGCGATAGCGGACCGCTTGCTCGCACCCAGGCAACCGCGCTGCTACACTCGAATCGATATGTCCGATCCATCCGCCCCCAGGGACGCGCACGCATCTTCACCGGCGTCGCCAACCGAAGCACAGACGGCCACGCCAGCGGAATCGAAAGCACGCCGGAAAACAGAACAGCGCTTTGGCGCTTCGCGCTTGCCGCTTTATCTCGCGATCGCCTATGTCCTGCTGATCGTGCTCGCCAGTCTGTCGCCGTTCACCGGCTGGCGCGACAGCGGCGCTCCGCTGCTCGCTTTCCTGTTCGAAACCGGGCGCAATTATCAAACCCGTTTCGATCTGACGATCAATATTCTCGGCTACGCGCCGATCGGATTTCTGCTCTGCATGTGGGCGCTATCGCGGTCCAGGCTCGCCATCGCTGTCCTGCTCGCGACCCTGAGCGGTGGATTGTTGAGCCTTGCGATGGAATCGCTGCAGTCATTTCTGCCGACGCGGATATCGTCGATCGTCGATTTTGCCTGTAACAGTGCGGGTGCATTTGCCGGCGCGTTGCTGGCGGCCGTGATCGGCTTGCGCGTGCTCGAAAGCCGGCGGTTATCGGCTGTGCGCCAGCAGTTTTTTTATCCTGCGGCTCCGGCCGGTCTGGTTGTGCTGGGTTTCTGGTTGCTCAGCCAGGCCAATCCAACGATTCCGTTATTCGGCAACGGTGATTTGCGCGCGTGGTTCGGCGAAGATTCGGCCGAGTTTCATTCCGCGCAATTTTTTATCTGGGCCGAGACTGCGGTGGTCGCGCTGAATCTGGCCGGCGCCGGTTTGCTGGCGGCCAACCTGACCGTCAATAACGCGAGTGCCGGACGTTTGATCCTCGCGCTGCTCGTCGCGGTTTTCGCGGTGAAATCGCTGGCGGTCGGCGTGATATTCGACGCGGATCGCGCATTTGCCTGGCTGACTTTCGGCGCCTGGCTGGGGTTGATGGCGGGCGGCGCCGGCCTGATCGTGCTGAGCAGAATGCAACGCCGCAAACGCTCTCTGATCGCACTGGCGAGTCTGGCACTGGCCACCGCGCTGGTGAACTGGCTGCCGCTGAATCCGTATCTGATTTCGTCGTTTGAACTCTGGCGCGAAGGCCAGTATCTGAACCTGAACGCGTCGACGCGCTTCGTGTCCACGCTGTGGCCGTTTGCCGCGATGCTCTATCTCGCGATGCATTCGGCGCGGCGCGAGCGCCTTTATACTTGAACGATGTCCTACTACCGGCACCATGTTTTTTTCTGCTGTAACCAGCGCGAGGCGGGCGAAGCGTGCTGCAGCGATCGCGGCAGCCGTGAAATGCGCGATTACGCCAAGCGGCGCATCAAGGAACTGAAGCTCGATGGTAAAGGCCTCGTACGCGTCAACATGGCAGGCTGTCTCGATCGCTGCGAGCAGGGCCCGGTCATCGTCGTGTATCCCGAGGAAATCTGGTACACGTACGTCGACAAGGAAGACATCGACGAAATCATCGCCGAGCATTTGCAGCACGGCCGCATCGTCGAGCGCCTGCGCCTGCCCTGACGCCGGCACAAACCCTGGAGAAGCCGATTGTCCGAAATTCGCCCCTCGTTCAGCGCGGGTAAAAATATCGCGCTGAAGGTTCCGCCGCATCAATTTGATGCAACCGTCGCGTTTTACCGCGACGTGCTCGGCCTGAAACCGGTCGACGAATTCGAGCCTGCGGTCGTCTTTGAATTCGGCGCTAACCGGTTATGGATAGACCGCACGCCTGCGCTGAGCCAGGCCGAGCTTTGGCTGGAAATCGAGACGCGCGATGCCAAGCGCGCCGCTGCATACCTCGATGCGCAAGGTGTAACGCGTTGCGACGCGATCGAAGCGCTGCCCGAAGGCTTCGACGGGCTCTGGATTATGAACCCGGCGGGGATCGTCCATCTGGTCAACGGCAGCGGTGAAGGCGATGGGGCGTAGATGAAGAGCGCCACGTGGATTAGCACCACAGTCGCAGTTGCCACTTTGCCAGGGCGACTAAAATTCGGCGTAGCGTGCGCCACCTGATCGACGGACCGGCGGGCAAGCTGGAGCTCGCTATCGACCGGTCGGAAAACGCAGGCGTCGGCATCGCGCTGATTGCCCATCCGCATCCGCTGCAGGGCGGCACCTTCGACAACAAGGTCGTCACCACACTGGTTCGGGCATTCACGAAGCTGGGTTACACCGCGCTGCGCATGAACTTTCGCGGCGTCGGGCGAAGCGAAGGGCTCCACGACAACGGCATCGGCGAGACGGAAGACATGCTTGCGGTCGCCGACTACGCACGAAATGAATTCGGCAATCTGCCGATCGTGCTGGCCGGATTCTCGTTCGGCGCTTATGTGCAATCGCGTGTCGCGCAGCGGATCGAACATCAGCGGCTGGTGTTGATCGCGCCCGCCGTCGATCGCTTCGAGGTCGGCGCGGTCACCGGCGACACGCTGGTCATACACGGCGACGAAGATGATGTGGTTCCGCTTTCGGCAACGCTGAAATGGGCCAGGGCGCAGAAACTTCCGGTCGTCGTGCTGCCCGGAGCCGGGCATTTTTTTCACGGCTATCTGATCGAATTGCAGGCCGTCGTGCTGGCTTCGTTTGGCTCAGCCAAAAACTTTGGCTGAGCCGATGTTCCATTTGCACGTACAAAATCTGCGCAAGTCGTACGGTGACAGTGAAGTCGTGCGCGGTCTCGAACTTGCGCTTGCGCCCGGCCAATGCTTCGGTCTGCTCGGGCCGAATGGCGCCGGCAAAACGACAACCTTGCGCCTGTGCCTCGGCCTAACCGATCCCGATGCCGATTCCGGCGCCATCACGCTGCTCGGGTTGCCCGTACCAAAGCGGGCGCGCGAGGCGCGGCTCAGGGTTGGCGTGGTGCCGCAAGTCGACAATCTCGACCCTGACTTCAGCGCCTACGAGAATCTGTATACCTACGGCCGCTATTTCGGCCTTTCTCGCCAGGCGCTGATCAAGCGCATCCCGGAATTGCTCGGCTTCGCCGGCCTCGGCGCACGCGCCGACAGCAAGATTCAAACGCTGTCGGGCGGCATGAAAAGGCGGCTGGCCCTGGCGCGCGGCCTGATCAACGACCCCGATCTTTTGTTTCTCGACGAACCGACGACCGGGCTCGATCCGCAAGCGCGGCATCTGATCTGGCAAGGTTTGCAACGGCTGCTGAAGCTCGGCAAAACCATTCTGCTGACCACGCATTTCATGGACGAAGCCGAGCGCCTGTGCGACCGCCTGTCAGTCATGGATCACGGCCGCATCATCGCCAGCGGCAGCCCGCGCGAGCTGATCGCAGCGCAGATCGAGCCGCACGTTTTCGAAATCTATGGCGACGCAGCACCCGATTGGGCGCGGCAGCACGGCATGCTCGCGCAGCGCTGCGAACAAAGCGGCGAGACGGTGTTCTGTTATGCGCGCGATGCGGCACCGCTGCTGAAGAATCTGGAAACCTACGAAGGGCTGCGTTATCTGCATCGCCCGGCGAATCTCGAAGATGTGTTTTTGAAACTGACCGGTCGCGAATTACGTGACTAAGCGGCGCCGGCACAAACCGTTTTTCCAGCGCAGGCCGGAATCGTGAAGACGCACGGCACGAAAGATTTCTGCTTCCGCAGGAATGACGGCCTGGTAGTCTTATCGCCAACCCGCAACCGCGTGTGCAAATGCTGACTCATAAACACTTTCGCCCGCCCTCCCTCAGCCTGCGTTTCTCGCACGTCTGGCGGCGCAACTTTCTGGTCTGGCGCAAGCTGGCGATTCCGTCGGTGATCGGCAATCTCGCCGATCCGCTGCTGTTCATGCTCGGCCTCGGATACGGGTTGGGCGCGCTGATGCCCGATGTCAACGGCATTCCGTACATCAATTTTCTGGCCGCGGGCACGATCTGCTACAGCACGATGAACAGCGCGAGTTTCGAGGCGATGTACTCGGCTTTTTCGCGCATGCACGTGCAAAGAACCTGGGAGGCGATTCTGAACGCGCCGCTGACGCTCGACGATGTACTGATCGCCGAAGCGGTATGGGCGGCCAGCAAAAGCTTCCTGAGTGGCATGGCGATTCTTGCCGTCATCGGCGCGCTCGGACTTTCCGATTCGGCGCTGGCTCTCTGGATTATTCCGCTTACGGTAGTGATCGGTTTGTGCTTCGCGTCGCTGGGGCTGGTCATGACCGCGCTAGCGCCGAGCTACGAGTTTTTCATGTACTACATGACGCTGGTCATGACGCCGATGATGCTGTTATCCGGCGCATTTTTTCCGCGCGCCCAAATGCCGCCGCTGGTGCAGGACATTTCGCTTTTTTTACCGCTGACGCACGCGGTCGAATTGGCGCGGCCGCTGCTTGCCGGGCGCATTCCGGCGGCTTCGCTGACGCACCTGCTGGTGCTTGGCG
>JBGTFJ010000023.1:0-4815 GCA_041747355.1 Burkholderiales bacterium | reverse complement strand
GTCGACCACGCCATAACGCACACTTTGCTCGCCGCGCGCCTGTTCGCGCGAATAATCCCGGCCCGATTGGCCCGCTGCGCAGCCGGTTAGCGCTGCCGCGCCGATCAGCGCTGCGATGGTCAAATTCCTCACATTCATCGTGCCTGGCATTTCATTTCTCCTAAGCCATTCGGCTCTAGCCTTTGAGTTGAATATCGGCGCCGAATTCCTTGCGATAGCGTGCCCTAATTTCGTCACGGCCGGCCCAATGGTTTTGCGTGCCGTGCGTTTCGATCTTCAGTGCGCCCATCAACGATGCGAGACGGCCGGTCGCCTGCCAGTCCAATCCGGTTGCAATGCCGTGCAACAATCCCGCCCGATAGGCATCGCCGCAACCAGTCGGATCGACGACTCGCGCGGGCTTTGCGCACGGTATGCCGATTTGCTCGCCGGCAACGTAAATCGTCGATCCTTGTTCACCCCTTGTGACAATCAGGGCCTGCACAAGTTTGGCCAGATCCGCGATTTTGCGGCCGGTGCGCGCTTCGAGCAATTGCGCCTCGTAATCGTTCATCGCCGCGTAATCGGCGAGATGGAGAAACTTCAGCAACTCGTCTCCGTTGAACATCGGCAAGCCCTGGCCTGGATCGAATACGAACGGAATGCCGGCATCGGCAAACTCGCGTGCATGCTGCAACATGCCATCGCGGCCATCGGGCGCGACAATGCCCAGGCCGATATCCTCGGCATCGTTGACGTGATTTTGATGCGAGTCATTCATTGCGCCGGGATGAAATGCCGTGATCTGATTATCGTCGAGATCCGTCGTGATGAAGCATTGCGCGGTAAAGGTTCCGGGCATGGTTCGTAAGTGTGTTTGCGGCAATTCGAGGCGCTGCAAGCGTTCGGCATACGGCGCGCAGTCCTCACCAACCGTGGCCATGATCAGTGGCTCGCCGCCGAGCATTTTCAGGTTGAAGGCGATATTGCCGGCGCAGCCGCCGAACTCGCGGCGCATCTCGGGAACCAGAAACGAAATATTCAGGATATGAATCTGGTCGGGCAGGATATGGTTCTTGAACGATCGCGGAACACCATGATGGTGTCATAAGCGATGGAACCGCAGATCAAGGTGCGCATAGCTATTGGTCAGAAAAGTGAGAGCAGGCGCGTTCGCTCGTCAACCTCTCACCATGCGCAGAAACGCGTCGGCTTCGCGTGCAGGTCGAGAAAGCAGGCGCGCGAACGAGGGGATCAGGGGGTGGAATCGGGCACTCGCGGCGCGACCATCCGTGCCGGCGCGCGAAAGTCCAGCAGGCTTTCTCAGGATCGCAGCCGCGCTCTACCTGCCGATACTGCTCAGCGCTGAATCGGCAGCCACGTCAGCGTGCCCGCTTTCATATCGGGCACCAGTACGAATTTACGACTGGCGTCCAGCGTAATATCCGCGGCTGCCTGGAAATCCTGTTTGTATTCGATCGGCCTGGCATCCTTCTTTTTCAGATTCAGCCTGAACACTTTGCCATTTTTCCAATCGCTGATCTGCAGATTGCCGGCGCGATCGAGTGCGAGCCCATCGCCTCCGCCGAAACCATCGGCCAGCTTCTTGCTCGGATGCGGCGACTGCAAATCGATGCGATAAAGCTCGCCGCTGGCAAAATCGACCGCGAGCAGCGATCCACGATCGACCAAGAGCCCGTTTGGGCTCTTTACCCTGCCATCCTCGGCGTGAGACGTAACGACGCTGACAACGCCATCCGGGCTTATACGAAAAATTGCGCCGCCGCCGCCGACTTTGGTATCACCGCTGTCGGAAACATAAACATTGCCCTTGGGATCGATCGCGACATCATTCAGGAATTGAGGCGCCACCGGAAATGCGCTCGCTGGCACAAACACCGCGGGCTTGCCTTTCTTGCCAATTTTCCACACGCGCGTCTTGTCGGCGACGTAGATGAAGTCACCGTGCTCGGCCATGCCTTTTGGATCGTCCAGCCCTTTGGCGAAAGTGACGGCCTGGCCATCTTTCTCGATGACAACCACACTTCCATCGCTATCGGCGCCGAATTCGCCGATCTGCGACACGAAAATGCGTCCATCCGCTGCCAACATGACCGATTCGGGCGATGCCAAGCCCTTGACCACGCGCAAGCCTTGCGCGGCGCCATTCCCGCTCAAAACCACCAGCGCACCGGCGAGTAACATCAACTTTTTGTTCAGCAATTTTTTCTCCATGAGGCCGCGACGCAGTGAACCGCGCTTTCCTGAAACAACCTTTGCAAACGACAACTGCTCAAACCACGAGTGATCGCACTATTTCTTCAACGCCGTAAGCGCAGCTCCGTAATCTGGCTCGTCCCTGATTTCCGGGACCATCTCGGTGTAAATGACCTTGTCGTCGCCATCGAGCACGATAACAGCGCGAGCCGCTGCGCCGGCCAGCGGTGAATCGCTAATCGCAACACCGTAATTCTTGAGGAATTCCTTACCGCGCATGGTCGACAGGGTCACCACATTGTTTAAACCTTCGGCGCCACAAAAACGCGCCTGCGCAAACGGCAGATCGGCTGAGATCACCAACACGACAGTGTTGTCAAGGCGGGATGCCTCCTGGTTGAAACGCCGCGCCGATCGCTGGCAGGTCGGCGTATCCAGGCTCGGAACGATGTTAAGCACCTTTCGCTTGCTGGTGAAATCCTTGAGGCTGACGTCGTTCAAATCCTTGCCAACCAGCTTGAACGCTGGCGCAGTCGAACCTATCTGCGGCAATTGACCTTCAATTTTGATGGGATTGCCTGCGAGGGTGACCATTTGAGTTCTCCTTTTTGGACGATTGGGCGTATGAGTGCCTGTTAACCGGTTTTGCCGGGGCGAAATCCGCGATAGCGCGATTTGGTGGCTTCCATAGCGCGGCATGACTTGCAGTCCGATGAATAGGTACACACCGGACTGCGCAGCAACGCGTATTCTGTTGCGGAATGACTGGCACGGAAATGTAAAAAACGGCTGGATCGAAGCCGTGCAATCTCTATCAGTGCTCCTGACTATCGATAAGTTCTTGATAGGACGTCGCGTCGAGCAATCCGTCCAATTCAGCACCATCGTCGGGTTTCAGCTTGAAGATCCATGCCTCGAAAGCATCTTCATTGATTTTTTCGGGAGCACTTTCCAGCTCGCCGTTGACAGCGACGACCTCACCTGAAACGGGCGCGTAGATATCGGACGCCGCTTTGACCGACTCGACGACGCCGCATTCCTTGTCGCGAATCAGCTTGCGGCCAATTTCAGGAGTTTCTATAAAGACCATGTCGCCCAGCAATTCCTGGGCATGGTCCGTAATGCCAATACTTATCGTGCCATCAGGCTCGGCGCGTATCCACTCGTGCGTATGTGTGTATTTTAAATCGGAGGGAAGAGTCATGGGGGGCGTCGAAAGCGCAAAAGCTCATTTTACCCCAGATCGATGTTTCGAGCCGCTGAGCATGCCCGCGGCGGACAGTCATAATCAGGACCGCGACATCAGGTTCTGTCGCCGCCTATCGAGCTGACTGCTGCCGCCGTGAATTATTGTCGCTAAGGCCCCCCAGCCTCAAACACCTGCAACTCACCCACCGTGATGAAGTCGGCACTGCCGCCGGGGTTGCCGAAGATGCGGATGCCGTCGCCCTGGATGGCGTTGAACGCCAAGGTATAGGTTTCGAAGGTCTCGTTGTCGTTGACGGCTGGATAGGCCGGGGTGATCGTCAACCCGGAGACGGCGTTCCAGACACCCCCCTGGAGGACTTGCACGGTCAGGGTTTCGAACCATCCGCCGTCGCCGAAGTGGCGGCCTTCCTGGAACACGACACGGCCGAAGTTCTGGGGTGATGAATACTGGTAGCCGATCCAGTCATTGGGGGCGGTGTTACTACCGTCGTAGGTGTCGTACTGGCGCAGGGAATCCTGATTGCCGACCGGCGGCTTGTCGCCGTCGCGGATCACTTCCCGATTGCGGCTGCCGCTGCCGGTCGGGGCGGTGACGCGCGAGATGATGGTGCCAAGCTGGGTCAGTTCAGCGCCACCGGCTGGCGGCGTATTGATGGTGAAGGTCTGCGCGGCCGAGGTGCCGCCGCCCGGGGTCGGGGTGAACACCGTGACTTGCGCGGTTCCGGCTGCCGCGATATCGCCGGCCGGGATTGCTGCCGTGAGCTGGGTGGCGCTGACGACGGTGGTGGTGCGGTTGGCGCCGTTCCAGCGGATCACCGAGGACGAGATGAAGTTGCTGCCGGTCACCGTCAGGGTGAAGGCTGCCCCATTCGCTGTGGCGCTGGTCGGGCTGATCGCGGTCAGGGTGGGGGCGGGGTTATTGACGGGTGCATTGATCGTGAACGTCTGCGCTGCCGAGGTACCGCCGCCGGGGGTCGGGTTGAACACCGTGACTTGCGCGGTTCCCGCTGCCGCGATATCGCCGGCCGGGATCGCCGCGCTAAGCTGGGTGGCGCTGACGACGGTCGTGGTGCGGTTGGCGCCGTTCCAGCGGATCACCGAGGACGAGCTGAAGTTGCTGCCGGTGACCGTCAAGGTGAAGGCTGCCCCGCCGGCGCTGGCGCTGGTCGGGCTGATCGAGGTCAGGGTCGGGGCGGGGTTGTTGCCGCCGGCAGTAACTGTGAAGGTAAGCGCGTTCGATATGAGGCCGCCTGGCGTCGTTACAGTAATGGAAGCCGTACCGGCAGCGGCGATATCGTTTGCGGAGATGGTTGCTTGTAATTGCGTCGCGCTGACGAAAGCGGTCGTGCGGTCGCTGCCGTTCCAGCGTACCTTGACGCCGCTGACAAAGTTCGAGCCGTTTACGGTCAG
>JBGTFJ010000022.1:0-2940 GCA_041747355.1 Burkholderiales bacterium | reverse complement strand
TTTGCGAGTTGCTGCACTCGCGGGTACTCTTGCCATCGGGATGCTCCTCTTGGTAGATCGATCGATTCGAACGCGCCTAAACGTTCAAACCGAAGGATGCATCCCGCTTCACTTTTACAGCAAGTTTAAGACTTCACCGCGAACACAGCGCAAAGATTATGGCCTCGCGAACACGGCTGCTGAAACAGCCGGACAGGGAAATGACGCGGTTGCTTTTCGCTCGTTCGCCGTCGCTCAATGACTTCATTCGATCACTCTGTCCGCGCGCAACAGCAACTGCTGCGGCATCGTTACGCCAAGCGCTTTCGCGGTTTTCAGATTGATCACCAGCTCGAATTTGGTCGGCTGCTCGATCGGCAGATCGCCGGGCTTCGACCCTTTCAGAATCTTGTCGACGAACACGCTGGCGCGGCGAAACATGTCGGGGATGTTCGGCCCGTAGGAAACCAGGCCGCCGACCTCGGTAATCTCGTGGTACGAGTAAATCGCGGGAATGCGCTTGCTGGCCGCGATTCCGGCGAGCTGTTTTGCATGTACGTAAGTCATGGAATCGGCGAAAGTCATGAAAGCCTCGGACCCGTTGCTCGCCATGGCCGCGAACGCAGTCTCGAATTCCGATGGCCCGCGACTTCGATGGATTGCAGCGTCGTACGCAAAGCCTCCGCCGCTTTTTTCAGCGCGCGCCAGTCGGCTGCGAAATCGGAATAGCCAGGATCCCAGAGTACCGCTACCCGCGACACTTGCGGCATTGCCTGTTTGAGAAATTCAAGCCGTTTAGCCGCCAATTCGGGTTGAGTTTCTGCAATCCGGTGACATTGCCTCCGGGGCGCGCGAGGCTCTTCACGATTCCGGAAGCGACCAAATCGCCGGTACATGCCCCGACGACGATCGGGATAACGTTGCTCGCGCGTCTCGCCGCATCGAGCGGCGCGGCGCAAGTCGCGACCAGCATGACATCCGGTTTTGCTGCGGCAAGCTCGGCCGCGAGAGCCGGCAGGCGATCGAGTTTGCCTTCGGCGGTCCGAAATTCGATCGCGACGTTTTGGCCTTCGACATAGCCGAGCTGACGCAAACCTTCAAAAAACGCCTGATAGTTCGGCAGCGTTCGATAGCTTGCAGCCAGGGCGGCCGAGCTGAGAACGCCGATCCGATACATTTTTGCCGGCGGCTGCGGCGAAGCGCTCAAGGGCGCGATCAAGAACCCGATGACGATGAGAAGCAAGACATGCGGTAGCTTCATTTTCGATCCCCGTTAGAGCTATCCGATGGCTGGAACAATTGCGGCCAGTTTAGGGAAAACAGGAATCAGGTTCTGCGCAGAACTGCACAGCAATTGTGTGAAATATTCACGAAAGCGATACTACGCCTACCGTCTCGCCGGCGGCTACTTGTCGATCGTGTTCATCTATCCGCCGCCGGTAATCGAAAACTTGGCGGGTTCGCCTAGATCACTGTCTGTCTAGCGCTCCTGCGTAAAGATGCCGCGTCGTTTTTGGCGCCGGAGAGGTTGAAGGGGGCAGGAGCGGAGCCCGCCCCTGTCGGCTTCATGACTACCCGGTCGTGCCGTCGGTGATTCGCCGTCCGTGCTCGGCAAAGCTTTCGTTCGGGTCGAGCACAATGCTCGCTCCCTGGAACGCGCTTTCGGCTTCCACGCCGGGTTGCGAGTAACCGTCGCTCGCGCTCAATTGGCGATCGAGCCAGGACGAAGCCGCATGATGATCGGCACCGACCGAAGCCGGGCCGGGCCGTCCTTGCACGCCGGCCGGAATCGAATCGTAAGTCGCGTAAGCGGAACCGTCGCTTACGCTTCGTTGCTGCTCGAACCACTCGTTCGCGCTGGCGTAACCGGCGTTAAACGCATTAATAGCGACGCTCAAGAAAATTACGGTTTTGGGAGATTTCAGCATTACTAGCCTCCATTCGGTTGCGGGCCCTGATTCGGTAACCCCGCTCCTTGGGTCCGATGTCGGGAGCAGTTGAGGCCAGTGTAGGGAAATCAGGAATCAGGTTCTGCGCAGAACTGCGCAGCAATAGTGTGAAATATTAACGAACATCAACCGGGGAGCGGTACGAGAAATAGCCGGCGATGACACCGCTCACCAAGAGCTCGCTGGAGATGGCCGCGACGATCGGGACGGCATATCAGTGTAAACAGGCCGTGGGTCACGCGTCATTGTCAAAACGAAAGCGCTGAACTGAATACCGGCTATTGGGTGTTATACTGTATTACACCGGGATCACGGTACGCCATGGAGACTTCGATGCCTATTTCTGTGCGGCTGGAACATAACCTGGAAACCCGCCTCAACGATGTGAGCGAAAAACTTCGTCTCAATAAAAGCGAAATCATCAAGCGCAGCCTCGAGGCGTTTCTGGACCAGTACGATCCGCGGCCCAGCTCCTATGAGCTCGGCAAGGATCTGTTCGGCGCGGATACCACGAAAGGCGAAGCGGTCGCCGAAAACTACAAGCAATTGCTGAAGGAAAAGCTGCGTGCCAAGTATTCTCGCTGACGCCGGCCCCTTGATCGCCCTTTTCCTGGAAAGGGAACCCCGCCACAAAGAAATCAAGCGATTTCTCAAGGCCAACAAGAGCAGATTGCATAGCACCTGGCCGGTTGTCACCGAGGTTTGCCATTTTCTTAACAGCACAGGCAAAACCGCTTTTCTGACCTGGGTCGCGCGCAGCGGGCTGATCGTTGAAGCCATTTTCGTCACGGATCTGGATGAGCTTGCTGCCCTGCTGATTAAATACGCCGACCGGGACATTGACTTTGCCGACGCCTCACTCGTTTGGCTTGCTGACAAAACCGGCATTACCGAGATTTTCACCCTTGATCGCACGGATTTCGCGGTTTACCGGCTCAGCAACGGCAAATCATTCAGGCAAGTGTTGTAGCCTCCGAAACGTTTTCGCGTCAGTCGATCACTCTGTCCGCCC
>JBGTFJ010000021.1:0-4403 GCA_041747355.1 Burkholderiales bacterium | reverse complement strand
GTCGGCGCAAGTGCGTACCGCATCGGCAGGCGCATGAGAAGCCATGTGCTGCGGCAGCGATGCCTGCAATCCTTCGCGTGCGGCGGCGGGCAGATTCGCAATTTCGACGCGCCGGCCGGCTTCGTTCAATGCACGCAGGCGATCGACCCAGACCGCGAACGCCAAGTCCGCGAGCGGCTGGCGCGCGAAGCTGGCGAGCAATCGATCGGTGCGCAAATACGGAAAGCCCACGATCGCAGCAGCATCGCTGTCGCCGACGCCATGCGTTGCGACGGCGGCGTCGAGGCGCTCAAAAAAGCCAGGCACTCGCGCTGCAAACTGCCAACGGGGGTGGCAAGGCGGCGCTGCACGACGTCGTCCGGCGGCAGGCTCGCGCAGCCGGCCAGCGCGAGCAGCGTACCGGACAAAATCAGGGCCGTGCGCCATCCTTCCACCGGCAACACCGATTGCTCGCGCCAGCGGCGCAGCGACTTCACGAGGTGCATGGGTCGCATGTAAATCCGGATGTCTACGAAACGACCGTTTTATTCAGACTTTGGCGTTAAGCGGAAGTCGCTTTCGTTGCCGCCGGTTGCCATTACTTTGGTCTGCGCCCAGCCCGCTGCAAAAGTTATCTTCAACTTCTCGTGCGGCGCGATTTCAGCGCTGTCGCGAACGATGTCACCGCTGCTGGCTTGGGTGATGCTGAAACCGCGCTCGAGAACTGCCTGCGGATTCAGATGCGCGATCTGCACCTGCGCGTAGGCAAGAGCGTTCGCCGCCCGCTGCAGACATTGCTCGATGCCCCGCTGCAAGCCGCGCGAAAGTTGGCCTAATCTGCGGCTGTAGCCTATAGCATCCGGCCTGCGCGCGACGAGCCGCAGCGAAAGTTCCTGCAGGCGCCAGCGGCGCGATTCGATCGCGCGCGCATTCGCGGCGCACAGACGGCTGTGCAAATGGCGCACATGCCGGAACTGATTCTGAGCGTACCGCGCAGGATGCGTGAGGCGCCTGGCGCAATAATCGAGTTGTTGCATTTTGGCGGACATTGCGCGCGCCATTTCGCGATCCAGACATCCGCGCAGCTTGCTCAGCCGCGCCAGCAATTCGCCGCGATGCGGGCTCGACAGCTCGGCCGCTGCGGTAGGCGAGGGTGCGCGCACATCGGCGACATAATCCGCGATCGTGAAATCGGTTTCGTGACCGATTCCGCTGACCACCGGAATCCGGCAATCGACGATCGCGCGCGCAACCGTTTCGTCGTTGAATGCCCACAGGTCTTCGATGCCGCCGCCGCCGCGGCAGACGATCAGCACATCGCATTCGCCCCGGTGGTCGGCTGCCCGTATTGCGGCGGCAATCTGCGCCGCCGCGCCTTCGCCCTGCACCAGTGTCGGGTAGAGAATGACCGATATCATCGGCGCGCGTCGGGCCAGCGCGCTCAGCACATCGTGCAGCGCGGCGCCGGCGGGCGACGTCACGATGCCTATGGTCGTCGGAAAAACCGGCAACGGTTTCTTGCGCGCGGCATCGAATAATCCTTCCGCCGCGAGCTTGCGTTTGAGCTGCTCGAACCTCTCGAATAAGGCGCCCAGTCCGGACCGGCGCATGATTTCGATGTTGAGCTGGAATTCGCCACGCGCTTCGAACAACGTCGGCGCGGCGCGGACTTCGACCTGCGTGCCATCCTGCGGCTCGAAATTCAGCCATTGCATTTTTTGCCGGAACACTACGCAACGCACTTGCGCGCTTTGGTCTTTCAGCGCGAAGTAGCAGTGGCCGGAAGCCGCGCGCATGCAGTTGGAGATTTCGCCGACGATCCACATTAGCGGAAGCGACTGCTCGAGTGCCTGACGCGCACTGCGGTTCAGTTCGCTGACGGTGATAACCGGGGCACGCGGTTCGAGTTCGGGGAACAGCATCGCTCAGATCGCCGCCGATTCGCCGTCGGCAAGCTGCGCTGCGGGCAACAACCGCCCCGCCCGTTCGCGAGATACCGGCTCGGCAAGCTGCGGTCGATTAGATGGAAAATCACGCTGTAAGCTCGGCCTTCTCCACAGCTTGGAGAAAGCTGCTTCGGTTGCACCTCTAACCGTCATGAAACTTATATGTTTTTTGTAACACATTGTTTATAATGTTATTTATGCAGTTTAAAATTTAATCGTTCAAGAAAATTTTGTTACAGGCACATTACTTAGGCTCACCCGTTTGCGCTCTATGCACAAAGTTATCCCCAGAAAATGTGGACAAGCCAATGTCAAGAGTTGAATACACTTTTTTCTGAAAATCTTGCTGAAAGCGTGTTGGGGCGCTACAGTGGTCCGCTTTCCCGCGGCCGGAGATTTTGACGAGTGTTAGCTATCATTGAAGCAGCCGGTTGGCCGATCTGGCCGATCCTTTTCGCCTCCGTTATCGCAGTTACCTTCATCATCTATTGTTTGTTCAATCTGCGCAAAAGCGCGGTCGCGCCCAAGGAACTGCTGCCGCGCGTGGTCCAGGAATATCGTCAGGGTGGCGTCAACAAGCAAATGCTCGCCAAGCTCACGGCCAACTCACCGCTCGGTCGCATCTTCGCGGCTGGCCTCAAGAACGTTTCGAGTAAACGCGAAGTGATGAAGGAATCGATCGAGGAAGCCGGACGCGCCGCCGCGCATGATCTCGAACGCTTCGTGCCGGCGATCGGCACCATCGCTTCGATGGGGCCGCTGCTCGGCCTGCTCGGCACCGTGATCGGCATGATCGAAATCTTCGGCTCGCAAGCGCCGACCGGCAGCAGCCCGGCACAGCTTGCGCATGGCATTTCGATCGCACTCTACAACACGGCATTCGGCTTGATCGTCGCCATTCCGAGCATGTTTTTCTATCGCTATTTCCGCACAAAGATCGATTCGCTGGTGATCGACATGGAGATGCAGGCGATCAAACTGGTCGAGATCGTGCACGGCGAGCGAGAGGCGTAAGCGTGATTTCGCCTGCATCGACATCCGCTCGCACGCGAATCTTGTCCATTCCGTCCGCTATGTTATCGGCGATTGCTTCGGTATGAATTTCCGCCGCGGCAGCGCCCACGAGGAACCCGAGCTGAACTTGATCGCGATGATCGACGTGCTGCTCGTGATCCTGATTTTCCTGATGGTGACCACGACCTATTCGCGCTTTGCCGAGCTGCAGATCAATCTGCCGTCAGCAGATGCCGAAAAGCCGGCCGACCAGCCCGATCCGGTCAATGTCGCCGTCGACGCCGCCGGCCACTATATGGTCGACAAGACTGCGGTCGCGTTCTCAACCCCCGCGAGTCTGGGCGCCGAATTGCGGCGCGCCGCCGGCAGCCAGACCGATCCGGTCATCGTCATCAACGCTGACGCCAATGCCACTCATCAAGCGGTTATCCACGTGATGGAGGCGGCGCGCATCGCC
Organism: Burkholderiales bacterium; assembly: GCA_041747355.1. Classification (GTDB taxonomy): domain Bacteria; phylum Pseudomonadota; class Gammaproteobacteria; order Burkholderiales; family JACMKV01; genus JACMKV01. The sequence goes on along the minus strand of JBGTFJ010000021.1, from coordinate 1,007 downwards.
GGCTTCGGCCGCATCACGTTCACCACGCAAGCGAGCGCCCCGAAGTAAACGTTTTGCGGCTCGTATGAAGAAGCACGGCAGCGTCTTCAGGAAGCTGGTTTGGACGCACTGGTCGCGTATCGATTTCACCCATCTGCTGTCTTTTCCCGCGAGCCTGATTTTTCGTGCACTGGTTGCGTTGCGCCGCCTGCTCTACAGGACTGCGTTACTGGAGACAGTGATATTGCCGGTCCCGGTCATCGTGGTCGGCAACATCACGGTCGGCGGCACCGGCAAAACACCTGTAGTGATGTGGTTGGCAACGCGCCTGACGGCCCGCGGCATGATGCCCGGCATCATGAGCCGCGGCTACGGCGGCAAGCTGCTCGGCCCGTTCGAAGTGACTCGCGAAAGCGATCCGCGCATGGTCGGCGACGAACCGGTATTGTTGGCGCAACGCACCGGTTGCCCGGTGTGGATTGCGCGTGATCGCGTCGCGGGCGCGATTCGCTTGTTGCAGAAGCATCCGAAGTGCAATGTGCTGATCGCGGACGACGGCCTGCAGCACTATCGTCTTGGCCGCGATATCGAGATTGCGGTAATCGACGGGGCCCGCGGCCTCGGCAACCGGCTGATGCTGCCGGCTGGTCCGTTACGTGAACCCGCGAGCCGTCTGCACAGGGTGGATGCGATTGTTGTCAACGGAACTGGCGCCGCCCTGGCGCCGCCTCGAAGCCTGGTCTCACCCCTTCTGCCGATTTATCCGATGACGCTGCGCGGAGCGGAACTCGGCAATCTGTTGAATCCGGACGTGCGAATTCTTGCTCTGTCACTACGCGGACTTCGCGTTGCGGCGCTTGCCGGGATCGGGAATCCGCAGCGCTTTTTCGACCACCTCGCGCAGCTCGGACTCGAGTTCATAGCGTATCCGCTGCCCGACCATCACGAGTTTGCCGCGCGGGATCTCGAAATCGCCGATGCGGACGCCGTCGTGATGACCGAAAAAGATGCGGTAAAATGCCGGGCTG
>JBGTFJ010000020.1:0-3849 GCA_041747355.1 Burkholderiales bacterium | reverse complement strand
TGTTTCTCGTGCGCAAAAGCAATCCGAAGCAGATCAAGGATTGGAATGACCTCGCGAAACCCGGCGTCGAGATCATCACGCCCAATCCGAAGACATCGGGCGGAGCGCGCTGGAATTATCTGGCTGCGTGGGGTTACGCTCTGAAGCAGCCGGGAGGCGACGATGCCAAGGCGAAAGCGTTCGTCGCCCAGCTCTACAAAAACGTCAAGGTGCTGGATTCGGGTGCGCGCGGTTCGACCACCACCTTTGCCGAGCGCGGCATCGGCGACGTGCTGATCGCGTGGGAGAACGAGGCGTATCTGGCGGTCAACGAACTCGGTCCCGACAAATTCGAGATCGTCACCCCAATGCTGTCGATCCTCGCCGAGCCGCCGGTCGCGGTCGTCGACAAAGTCGTCGACAAGCGCGGCACGCGCAAGGTCGCTACCGCCTATCTCGAATATCTGTACTCGCCGGAAGGCCAGGAGCTTGCGGGCAAACATTACTATCGTCCGCGAGATCAGAAAGCCGCGTCGAAATACGGCAAGCAGTTCGCGCCGGTCAAGCTGTTCACGATCGACGAAGTGTTCGGCGGCTGGAAGAGAGCGCAGCAGACGCACTTCGCCGACGGCGGCGTGTTCGACCAGATATCGGCGAGGCAGTAGACTGAAGCATCTGTCGATGCAGGAGAATTTGCATGATTTCGACAACACTGATTGTCCCCGGGCTGCGCGGCAGCGGGCCCGATCACTGGCAGACGTGGTTCGAACACCGGATCGGTAACGCAGTGCGGGTCGAGCAATCGAACTGGTGCGAACCGGTGCTGGAGGTATGGGCGGGCAACGTGCGGCGAGCGATCGATCGGGCGAAAGGGCCGATCTGGATGGTCGGCCACAGCTTCGGTTGCCTCGCTGCGATGACGGCTGTACTAGATCGCGGCGACAGGATCGCCGGCGCGTTGCTGGTCGCGCCGGCCGATCCCGATCGGTTCACGCCGAACGGATTACGCGACAACAACGAGTCCACCACGTTCGCGCCCAGCATCCTGCGCTTGCTGCCCGATCGACAGGTCGGCTTTCCCAGCGTACTGATCGCGAGTCAGAACGATCCCTGGCTGGGTCTCATGAGCGCGGCGTATCTGGCCGATCGCTGGGGTAGCCGGCTCTTGAATATCGGCAATGCCGGGCATATCAATGTCGATTCCGGCCATGGGCCGTGGCCTCAAGGTTTGGCGATTTTTCGCGAACTGCAGGTGGGTCAGGGCGCATTACCGCTCGGCTCGCTGGCCGATCCCAAAGCGCATCGCCGATTCTCGAACTTACGCACGCGCCGGTTGGCGCCGTTCGACTGGCGCAATTACATCGAGCGTGGGCGCTAGGGCTAAAAACTCGCGTGACCTGCCGCCGGCAACGGCGACCTGACCGCCGAGGCAAGCAGTTTTTTGCTGATTCCAGTCGACACCGATTGCGGTTAGACTTTAATCATCGGTTCGACATCGCTTGAGCCGCCGGGGTTAAGCATCACACGAAACACATCCGCGATCGCGGCCCCTCCGGCAATCCGTGACGCTTGAAATCCTGTTTGCCCAGTCAGCAGTCAGCAACAGACAGGCGGCGATTCGCCTGTCGCAAATCCTGGAGGAGTCATGATTTTGGCATACCTGAAGTTGCCCTACCGCCTTGTTCTCGCTGCGAGTATCGCGCTCGCCCCGATGGTTGGGGCGCCGGCCGCAGTCGCCGATACGACGATACTCAACGTCTCCTACGACGTTGCGCGCGAGCTTTACAAGGATATCAACCGGCTTTCGCCGCCGCCTGGCAGAAACAGGCCGGCGAACGGCTCACGATCAACCAGTCGCACGGCGGTTCGAGCAAACAGGCAATGTCCGTGATAAACGGTCTGGAAGCCGACGTCGTCACCATGAATCAGGCGCCCGACATCGATATCATTGCGGCCCGCAGCAAGCTTGTGTCGGCCGATTGGCGCAAGCGCTTTCCGCACGACGCGACGCCGTATACGACGACTATCGTGTTTCTGGTGCGCAAGGGCAATCCGAAGCAGATCAAGGATTGGGACGACTTGGCGAAGGCCGGCATGCAGGTCATCGTGCCCAACCCGAAGACGTCAGGCAATGGCCGTTACACGTATCTCGCAGCATGGGGTCATGCGCTGCAGAAAGGCGGCAAGGAGGCGGCCGCCCGCGAATTTGTTTCGAAATTGTTCGGCAATGTCCCGGTGCTCGACGGTGGTGGCCGCGGGGCTACGACGACGTTTACGCAGCGCAGCGTCGGTGACGCGCTGGTGACTTTCGAGAACGAAGCGATTCTGATCGCGCGCGAAGTCGGCGCCGATCAGTTCGACGTGATTTATCCTTCGCTCAGCATCGAGGCCGCAGCGCCGGTCGCGGTCGTCGACAAGGTTGTCGACAACCGGGGCACGCGCAAGCAGGCGGAAGCGTATCTCGCGTTTCTGTTCTCGCCGGCAGGTCAGGAGATCATCGCCAACCATCATTATCGGCCGCGCGACCCGGCCGTCTTTAAAAAATACGCCGAGCGCTTTCCGGCAATCAAGACTTTCACCGTCGAAGCGCAGTTGGGCGGTTGGGAAAACGCGCAAAAAACGCATTTCGCCGATGGCGCGCTTCTGGACCAGATCATGGTGAATCGAAGATGAGCCGCGCGACGACTTTCAGGGTGCTGCCGGGCTTCAATCTTTCGCTCGGCTATACGCTGACCTATCTGTCGCTGATCGTGCTGATCCCGATGGCCGCGGTGTTTCTGACAACCTTCAGCCTGACTTTCGAGCAGTTCTGGGCCGCGATCAGCGCGCCGCGCGTCGTCGCCTCGTACAAGCTCTCGTTCGGCGCTTCGTTGCTCGCCGCTGCGATCAACACCGTGTTCGGCCTGATGCTGGCGTGGTCGCTGGTGCGCTACTCGTTTCCGGGCAAACGCATCGTCGATGCGCTGGTCGATCTGCCGTTCGCGCTACCGACCGCGGTGGCGGGAATTGCGCTGACCGCGCTATATGCGAAAAACGGCTGGCTCGGCCAGTATCTGGAACCGCTCGGCATCAAGGTCGCGTTCACGCCGCTCGGTGTGTTGGTCGCGCTGATTTTTATCGGCCTGCCATTCGTGGTGCGTACCGTACAGCCGGTGCTGGCCGATCTTGAAACCGAGTTGGAAGAAGCGGCAGCGAGCCTGGGCGCGCGGCGCTGGCAGACTTTCCGCCTGGTCATCGTGCCGATCCTGCTGCCGGCGCTTCTGACCGGATTCGCGCTGGCGTTCGCGCGCGCCGTCGGCGAATATGGCTCCGTCATATTCATCGCCGGCAACATCCCTATGGTGTCGGAGATCACGCCGCTGATGATCATTACCAAGCTCGAGCAATACGACTATACGGGCGCAACGGCCATCGCCTCGGTGATGCTGATACTGTCATTCGCGTTGCTCCTCGTCATCAACGGCTTGCAGGCGTGGACGCAGAAACGTGGCGAGAAGGGCGACTGATGGAACAGCCGGTAATGCCGCCAGTCAGGCCGTTCGTGGTGAGCCCTTCGACTTCGCTCAGGACAGGCTTGTCGAACCATAAACGGCCGTTCATTCCGCCCTTCGACGAGCTCAGAGCCTGCCCTCGAATGCTTTAATCGAGGGGCGAACGGTTTTTTGTGAACGCAGATTTAAGCTGCGCCACTACCCCTTAAACGTAATTGTTGCGGAAGCGCACCTGTGCGCAAGTCCCTGCGCCCCAGTTGGCGCCCGCCGACAATCGCGTGTGTAAAACTATCAACATAGACTTGAACTATGGCTGAACTAACTGCCACCTTGCGCTTTCCGGGCTATCCCGGCACGCGTTATGAAGCCAACGCCGCCA
>JBGTFJ010000019.1:0-9025 GCA_041747355.1 Burkholderiales bacterium | reverse complement strand
CCCCCTGCGCACTGGTAGGTAAATCGTTTCCGCAGTCGCGGGAGACATGCTTTCCGTTTTGCTCGATGGTGCCGGTCATCGTCGCGCTCGTCTGGCGTAAATATTCCACAGGTTTCCAGTGCAGTTCTCCGCGGCAGCGCGAATCGTCGCTGCTTAGAGTGGTTCCGCCGACCCGCGTCGGATCGTCGATCCCACTTTGAAGGAGAGCACCGTGCAACTCGCCGATCAAGCGAGCCCCGCATTCAACGCTTCTTCGCCGAAAGCGTCACCGAAAGCAGGAAGGCTCATCGCCGTCTACATGTGCCAGGTCGCGATTCTGGTATTCGCGGTAATCGGCGCATTTCATCTCGTGAACGTCAGTATGACAAACAGTTTTTCGGCCAGCGTTGCCGTCGTGGAAGAGAGGCCGTCGCCCGCCGGTCCGACACCCGGATTCGACTATTTCCCGGATCAATTCGTGAACCAGGGAACGTTGCCGGAAGAACCGATCGCGCAGTTCTATGCGGAGCAAATCGCGGCGCGCGACCGTTACGTTATCCGACGCCGCGAGCCGTTATCTGAATTGTTCCGACCACGCAGGATGCGTAAGCGGAGCGCGGTCGAGAATCGCGCGTTCGTTTTCGGAACGCGGGATCGCGAAACCGCTTGCCATCTCCGTTCCGTTCTTCCGGTCACCTTCCTCGATGCGACAAGAATCCAGTGCGCGGCGAAAGCGCCGCCGCCCCGCGCTGAGAAACGGGAATATTCCACAAAATCACACGGCAATAGTGCATCGAATGAATCTCCACGTTTGCGTAATTTGGTAAGCAACAAGACCGGAAACAAATTTGGAATGAGCCGGGCTTGTCGGAAACTGCCTCGGCGCAAGCCGGCAGTTCACTACTCCCACAGGAGATTCATCATGTTCAGCACACTCATCAGACCCGAGCATAGCGCCATCCGCGCGGTTCTCGTCACTTCGCTGTTGGCAGTCGCGTCGGCAAACGCGACGGACTTTGTTTCTCACCAGATGACGTTCTCGGATGGCTCGCCATATCCGGGAGTTTCCAGCGGCCAAGGCGCTGAAACCAGGCGCGTCGGCGACGTTAGCGCCGGCCACGATGCCTGGCTCGAGCAGCAACTGACGGCGAGCGATGGTTCGTCTTTCGTGGCTGCGGCCGTTGTGCCAACCCGAGGTCAAGTCCGCGTTTCGCCCATTCGCTACGCCAGCCGGGAAGCGGATGCCGAGCGTGCGACCGACACCGATGTTGCGGCCTTCGCGACTGCATCGCTCGCACTCGAGCAAAACGATCTGAAAAGCCAGTTGCGGATTTCAGACGGCACGACGGAATGACGGAGGTAGGCGGCGCACGATGTCCGTGCGCCGCGATCACCTCATCAAGATTGCCGGAATTCGAGTGCGAAACACAAGTAATGTCCCCGCGCCGGCGTTGATCGCCCGCGCATTCTCCCGATGGAGGCATCAGTCATGGAAATGCATCCGAACAAGCGTCTGCTCGACGTCGCCTGGCTGTACCCGGCCTGTCCTCAGCTCACAACGAGAGCGGATGCGCCCAGGCAGGCAAACGATCTCGCGGGCAAGCGCACAGATGCCGACACCGATTTAACCCGGCGGCAATTGCAGGTGTTGGCTTTATTGGCCAGGGGCGAACCCAACAAAACTATTGCGCGCGCTCTCGGCATCGCCGAAGGTACCGTAAAAATTCATTTGACTGCTATTTTCAAGGCGCTCAGAGTACAGAATCGAAGTCAGGCCGCGGTCGCCACGGTGACCGCCACTTTGCGGCCGGATATTGCTTCGGAAGTAAACACCCGTGGCGGCATTCGAGGATGGCCGGAACGGCATCCGTTCGATAATACCGGCCACGGATAAGCTTAATCAGAGGTTCCTGAGCATCGACGCATCTTTTCCGACCGGTTCCAAACAACGGTGCGGGATGCTGAACTTTGGAACTCGCGCTGACTAACGCTCAAACACGCATCCGTCGGGCATGCGCAATAATGGCGGGACGTTCAAAGGACTAAAGCTTGGAGCTTTGATCGGCATCCTCGGGCTGTTGCTGAGCGCGACGCCGCTGGGCGTCGATCTCGAAGAAGAGTTTGCGCTGCGCTGGCTGTTCCAGATCAGGGGCGCGAGGCCGGCCCCCGCGGAGGTGATGATCGTCGCAGTCGATCGCGAGTCTTCCGAGCAGCTCGGCCTTGCCAGCGACCCCGCTAAATGGCCGCGCAGCATCCACGCCGAGCTTGTCGAAAAATTGAGCGACGCCGGCGCCAGCGTCGTCGCCTTCGATCTCCTGTTTGACAAGGGCCGCGAAGCAGAATATGACGTTGATCTGGAACGCGCGATGCGCGCCGCGCGCAACGTCGTGCTGGTGGCATACCTGAAGCGAAAAATCATTCCCGGGCAGGCGGCGATCGACGAACTGGTGATGCCGGTTCCCGCAATCGCCGATGCGGCTGCTGCTGTCGCGCCGTTTCCGTTGCCGAAAGTGCCCGCACGCGTGAACGCTTACTGGAGCTTCGTCGACAGCGGCGGCGAAGACAGCCCGGTCTTTCCGGTCATCGTGTTTCAAATTCATGCAGCACCCGTTTACGCGCAGTTTCTCGATCTGCTGCGGCGGTCCAGCCCGGCCGAGGCGGCGAAATTACCTGCCTCCGCGGACAGGATCATCGCCGATGGAAAAGCGAGACAGCTCGCGCTGGCGGTGCGAGAATCCTTTGCGAACGATCCGGGGATTGCGAGGCGGATGCTAAGCAACCTGCAAGACAGCGACATCGATACGGCGGCAAGGCGGACCCTGGCTTCGCTGATTCATCTTTATGACGGCGGAGAAATACACTACCTGAATTATTACGGGCCGGCGCGCAGCATAAAAACGATTCCGTACGCCCAATCTTTGGCGCTGCTCGAATCGCCCGGCAGCGCGGCGAATTTTAACGGCAAGGCCGTGTTCGTCGGCTTCGCCGAATCCTCGCAACCCGAACAGAAAGACAACTATTACACGGTATTTTCCGAAGCCAGCGGTCTCGACCTCAGCGGCGTCGAAATCGCCGCGACCGCTTTTGCGAATCTGTCGGAAGATATGTTGCTGCGCAAGCCTGGGCCGGCGGCGCTGCTCGGTGTTGTTTTCGCTTTCGGATTGATCGCCGGCGTGGTTTGCCTGAGCTTCCCGATTGCGATCGCCGCGGTTTCCATGCTCGCGTTCATCGTGCTTTATCTGGCGATCGCGGTTCACCAATTCGCCAATGCCGGCGTCTGGCTGCCCTTGTTCGTGCCGCTATGCCTGCAAGCGCCGGCGGCATTCGCGATTGCCGGTTTCTCCAGGTATAAACATGCCAACCGCGAACGGCTGAACATCCGCCGCGCGTTCGGTTACTACCTGCCGCAGAATGTGGTCGATCAGCTCGCACAAAAACTCGGCAACGCGGCTGCCACTGCCACGCCGCAACTCGTTTACGGGACCTGTCTCGCAACCGATGTCGAGCGCTTTACCGCCGTCGCCGAAGACATGGATCCGGCGTACCTGAGCGACCTGATGAACGATTATTATCAGGTGGTGTTCCGCCCGATCCACAAACTCGGCGGCGTAGTATCCGATGTCGAAGGCGACGCCGTGCTTGCCATCTGGACGGCACCCCGGCCGGACGACGCGCTTAAACACCGCGCCTGCGCAGCCGCTCTCGATATCAGCGATGCCGTCAACCGGTTCAACCGGGATTCGGGGCGCGCCGCACTCTGCACGAGGATCGGGCTCGATGCCGGCAGCATGTCGCTGGGCAGCATAGGCGGCGGCGAGCATTACGAATATCGCGCGGTCGGCGATATCGTCAACACCGCGCACCGCATTCAAGGGCTCAATAAAGAGCTGCGCACCTGCGTGCTGGCTTCGCAAGCGGCGCTTGACGGCGTCGATGGCTTTCTGGTGCGTGGGCTCGGCAGTTTCCTGCTCGCCGGCAAATCGAAAACCTCGGAAATATTCGAATTGCTCTGCCGGAACGAAGTCGCCAGCCGCGATCAGCTGTGGCTTTGTGCGGCGTTTGCCGAGGCGCTGAAAAGCTATCGCGCGCGGCAGTGGCTTGCGGCCCGCGCCGGATTCGCGGAAATTCTGCGCGTGTTTCCGGAGGATGGCCCGACGCGTTTCTATTTGAAGCTGGTCGAGCGATACGATATCGATCCGCCCGCGCATTCGTGGAACGAAGGCCTGGTTCATATTGAAGGAAAATAACCGTGACTTGAGCCGTGGAGTGAGCCGTTGCGCAACGTCTGCCGAAACCTGCTGCCTGCCCTCGCTTTGACCGCCGCGACTCAGCTTGCCACTGAGGCCGCCGCTCAATCCGCTGTTCAGACTGCCGAGCGCTGTCAGCCGAGCGCCGGCAGGATCGTCTCCGTGCAGGGAAACATCGAACTGCGCATGGCCGGACAAGCGCAGTGGCAACCGGCGAAACGCGACGATGCGTTATGCGCCGGCGATACGCTGCGGGTAAAGGAGCGCAGCCGCGGCTCGGTCGCGCTCGCCAACGAAACCTTGCTGCGCCTCGATCAGAAGACAACGGTGACACTGGTCGGCGTGGCGGAAACCGAGCCTTCGTTGCTTGAACTGTGCCGGGGCGCGATCCATTTCATGACGCGCACCCGCAAGTCGCTGCGCATCCTCACGCCCTTCGTCAACGCCGCGGTCGAGGGCACCGAGTTTGCAATCGACAGCATGGACGCGCACGACACCATCAGCGTGTACGAGGGGAGCGTTTCGGCCAGCAACGAGCCGGCGCGTCCGCTGCCGAAAAGCTGCGAAGTGTTGCCTGCATCCGCCAGCAAAGGCGGAACGCTGCTGCTGTCGAACGGCGAGTCGGCGAGGATTCCGGTAAATCAGGCGCCTTTCAAACTGACGCAAGTCGTCGTACGTCCCGAGGATTCGGTGCAGTGGGCGCTGTACTATCCGCCGCTCATGGATGCTTCGTCGAGCATCGAGCAATTCGGCGAAAGCGGGTCGATGCGCGACCCGCGTTTTCACATCTACCGTGCTGAGCTTTTATTGACCGTCGGGCGGGCCGATGAAGCGAGTCGCGCCATTGCCCAGGCGCTCGATCTGGACCCGCGCAACAGCGATGCTTTCGCACTGCGAGCGATCATCAGCGTCGCCCAAAATGATAGGGGCGCGGCGCTGATTTTCGCCCGAAATGCCGTGCGATTCGGTGAGAAATCCGCTGCCGCGCTGATTGCTTTATCCTATGCGGAACAGGCGAATTTCGACATCGAGCAGGCGCTTGCGAGCGCGAAAAAAGCCGTCGATCTGGAGCCGCAGAATGCGCTCGCCTGGGCGCGCGTTGCCGAGCTCGAAATGTCTCTCGGTAAACTAGACGAGGGCTTGCAGGCGGCACGGCGCGCAGCGGATTTGAATCCGAATCTCGCGCGGGCGCAAACGGTGCTCGGCTTCGCCAACCTGACGCGCATCGATACCAAGGCGGCAAAAACGTCGTTCGAAAAAGCCATCGCGCTCGATCAAGCCGACCCGCTGCCGCGTCTCGGCCTGGGCCTGGCCCGGATTCGCGAAAACGATCTCGAAGCCGGCCGCCGCGAAATCGAGATCGCCGCCAACCTCGATCCAGCGAGTTCGTTGCTGCGCAGCTATCTGGGCAAAGCCTACTTCGAGGAAAGGCGCGAGAACCTCGCGGGCACCCAGTTCGACCTGGCCAAACAACTCGATCCACGCGATCCGACGCCGTGGTTCTACGACGCGATCCGCAAGCAACTGGTCAACCGCCCGACGGAAGCTCTGCGCGATCTGGAACAATCCATCGAGCTCAACGATAATCGCGCCGTCTACCGATCGCAGCTTCTGCTGGACAGGGACCGCGCCGTTCGCGAAACCAGTCTTGCAAGGATTTACGATGATCTCGGCTTTGATCAGCCCGCGCTTGTGGAAGCTTCGAAATCGTTAAGCATCGATCCGGCGAACCATTCCGCGCATCGCTTTCTTTCCGACACGTACGCAAGACTTCCACGCCATGAAATCGCCCGTGTGAGCGAACTATTGCAAGCGCAATTACTGCAACCGCTCAACGTGAATCCAGTCCAGCCACGCCTCTCCGTAACCGACCTCAACATCGTCGCAGGCGCGGGTCCCGCCGAAGCGGCGTTCAACGAATTTACACCGCTATTCGAGCGTAACGGGCCGCAGTTGGCCGTGTCGGGAATCGCCGGAAGTCATAGCACTTTAGGGGACGAAGCCGTGCTGTCGGGCATCTCCGGCCGGTTGTCCTACAGTCTCGGCCAGTTTCACTATCAAACGGACGGCTTTCGGGAAAACAATGACCTTGACCACAACATTTACGATGTGTTTGCGCAGTATGCGGTAACACCGAGTCTCAATGTTCAGGCGGAACTGCGCAGCCGAAAAACGCGCAATGGGGATTTGACCCTGAATTTCGATCCCGACATTTTTTCCGCTGTCGACCGGCGCAAGCTGGACGAGGACACCATCCGCCTCGGCGGGCATTTTTCCGCGTCGCCCCAATCCGATGTCATTATTTCTCTGACTCATAATGAGCGGAAACAGGATGCGACGTTTTTCAACCGCTTTAGCGTAAACGCGCTTGTCGATCGGAGTTACCAGGCGGAGGCTCAGTACCTGTTCCGCACCGATGGTTTCAATGTCACGGCGGGGGCCGGGGCTTACAAGTCCGACGTCGATAGCGAACAGGTCCTCGACTTCACCCAGCTAATCGGTATTCCATGTCCGCCGGATTTTACATGCGCAAACCGGACCGAGTTCAGCAGGCGCCAGCAAACCGGTTACGGCTATGCCAATATACTTTTTCCGGGGAACGTTACCGGAACACTCGGCTTTAGCCGCGACAGCTACGAGGAAGGCATGCTCGACCTGGACCGGCTGAACCCGAAGCTGGGTCTGCAATGGGGCATTAACCCCAATCTGCGCATCAGGGCAGCGGCATTCCGAACCCTCAAAAGGGCTTTGGCTGTCGACCAGACGATCGAGCCCACCCAGGTCGCGGGCTTCAATCAGTTCTTCGATGACTTCAACGGGACGCGCGCCAGTAATTATGGCGTCGGCATAGACGCTCATCCGCTCGACACGCTATACGCGGGCGCCGAAGCCAGGCGGCGCGATCTCGATGCTCCGGCATTCTTTTTTGAGGAAGTCGTGTTTGAAAAGCACAGGGAAAGCGCGTATCGCGCCTATCTCTATTGGATTCCCCATCCGAACTGGTCGCTGCGCCTTGAAAACCGATACGAAACATTCAGGCGCGAAGTTGCATTCGAAGGAGATCCCCGTCCCACGGAAGTAAAAACTGCCAGTATCCCCATGGTCTTCGGGTACTTCAGCCCGCACGGAATTTTCGCCGATTTCGGGCCCACCTATGTACACCAGAAAGTACGGGGATCATTCGCGTCTGACACTGGTTTCGACAGTGATAGCTTTGTGCTGCTCGATGCCGCCGTCGGATATCGTCTACGCAACAGAAGAGGTATTATCAGCTTGGAAGCGAGGAATCTCCTCGACAGGAAGTTTTCATTTCAGGATGACAACTTTCGGACGTCCGAGATAAGAAGTTCTCGTTTCATCCCATCGCGCACGGTGCAGGTGCGGGTAACATTCAGTTTCTAAATCAGCGTCGACCTAAGGAGACAGCCATGGAATCGTCAGGAGATAAAACCTTATCCGAAGAATGCGCGAAGGCTCTCGCCGTTGATGACCTCAGAATGGTGCTGGCCATAGATGGCAGCGGAAATATTACCGAGTTTTTTCCGCCCGGAGTGGAGGCACGTCGTCCCGTGTACCCCATTGGGATTAATCAAGGCCGTATCCTGGCGCAAGCTGCTCTGAGCGTTGTAGCCTATGAAGGAAGCCCGCAACGCGTCATCTGCTGCGGGGTGCTTGGTGGCAGGTGGCAGTGCTGGAGCGGTTAATAATGCGTCTCTATCGAGCGCGTTAGCCAACTTCAGGCTCGATTTCCCGATCAAGCCGGGATATAAAAATTGTCCCCGCCGTTTGTATCACATTCAAACAAACTCTGTAGCGCAAACGCAGGTTTCCCATGGAACCAGGGTCGAATGGTTAATGGGGCGGGGACGACGAATTGCCCGGTTCCATCCAGCGGTTGCGAGCCGGTGTATGCGCTGCGCCGCAGGCTTCGCCCTGAAGGTTTTGCACCTTCATTTTTCCTGAATGGCTGATTCCACGCGTAAAGCCATGCCACTGGAATTCGACGCGATCATCATCGGCAGCGGCCAGGCCGGGTCGCCGCTCGCCGCTCGCCTCACCAAGGCTGGCATGACCGTCGCCTATGTCGAGCGCGAGCACATGGGCGGCACTTGCGTGAACGATGGTTGCATTCCGACCAAAGCGCTGGTGGCGAGCGCGTACGCTGCCTTTCTCGCGCGGCGGCACGCCGATTACGGCGTGACCCTAGACGGCGCGATCGCCGTCGACATGAAGTCGGTGAAAGCGCGCAAGGACGCGATCGTCGCCGAGTCGATAAGCGGCGTGACGAAGTGGGTGGAAAGCATGCCCGGCCTCACGCTGTACCGCGATCACGCGCGCTTTACCGGCCCGCACAGCGTGCAGGTGGGCGGCAAAACGCTGACGGCGGACAAGATATTCATCAACGTCGGCGCTCGTCCTCTGGTTCCCGACTGGCCGGCGCTCAAGCAAATCCCGTTTCTGACCAACGTCAATATGATGGACGTGGATTTCCTGCCCGAGCATCTGGTCGTCGTCGGCGGCAGCTATATCGGGCTCGAATTCGCCCAGATGTACCGCCGCTTCGGCAGTCGGGTGACGGTGGTCGAGCAGGGTGCGCGGCTGATCGGCCGCGAGGATGAAGACGTGTCGAATGCGGTCAAGGACATTCTCGAACGCGAGGGTATCGCAATTCGCCTCAATGCCAAATGCATAGACGTCGCCAAACACGAGCAAGGCGTCGCGGTGAGTGCCGAAAGTGAAGATGACGCGCCGGACATCGTCGGCAGCCATCTGCTGCTCGCCATCGGCCGGCGGCCCAA
>JBGTFJ010000018.1:0-3009 GCA_041747355.1 Burkholderiales bacterium | reverse complement strand
GAAAACGGCGGACAGTACACCCACGGCTCGCTGTGGCTGCCGATGGCGTTCGCGCGGCTCGGCGACGGCGATAAAGCCACCACGCTGTTGCAGATGATGAGCCCGGTGGCGCACGCTCGCACACCCGCGGAGGTCGCGCATTACAAGGTCGAACCGTATGCCGTCGCCGCCGATGTCTACGCACTCGCGGGAAAAGTAGGCCGGGGCGGCTGGACCTGGTACACCGGCTCGGCCGGCTGGATGTATCGCATCTGGATCGAAGAAGTACTGGGCTTCAGACTGGCCGGCGACCGCCTCTCGATCGATCCGGTGATCTCATCGGCCTGGCCTGGTTTTTCGCTGCGCTACCGCTATCGCGAAACAGATTACGAGATCGTCATCGAAAATCCGCAGCGCATCTGCCGCGGTGTCACAGATATTCGACTCGATGGCCGTCCGCTGCACGGCAACAGCATAAAGCTGATCGATGACCGCGCCCGCCATACCTTGATCGTACAAATGGGGCTTAACGCTTCGAAGAAAAGCGTTGAGTCGTAGCGTGGTGCGTCTTATATGGACGCGAAAATGGGCACGGGCTATGCCGCTCGCTTCGCTTTCCCCCTTTGAAAAAGGGGGATTGAGGGGGATTTGCGGTGATGGTAGTAGCGAAGGAAGCCGAAGGATTTAAGGTTAATGGTGTAGCGACCGCTCAAATCCCCCCTGCCCCCCCCTTTTGAAAGGGGGGAAAAACATTAATAGCGGCCGCTGCTCGCGTAGTTTTCGAAGCGCGTGAATTCGCCGATGAAAGTCAGTTTGACTTCGCCGATCGGGCCATTGCGCTGTTTGCTGATCAGGATTTCGGCGATGCCTTTTTCCTGCGTATCGGGATTGTAGACTTCGTCGCGGTAGATGAACAGGATCAGATCGGCGTCCTGTTCGATGGCGCCGGATTCGCGCAGGTCCGACATCATCGGCCGCTTGTTCGGGCGCTGCTCGACGCTGCGATTCAGTTGCGACAGCGCGATCACCGGCACATCGAGTTCCTTGGCCAGCGCTTTCAGCGAACGAGAAATCTGCGAAATTTCGGTTGCGCGGTTTTCCCCCTGCGAGCTGGCCGACATCAACTGTAAATAATCGACGACGATGAGACCGAGCTTGCCGTACTGCCGATGCAGCCTGCGAGCGCGGGCGCGCAACTCGAGTGCATTGAGCGCAGCCGTTTCGTCGATCTGGATCGGCGCGTCGTTTAGTTTTTCGAGTGCGTGCGTGAGCTTGCGCCAATCGTCGTCCAAGAGCCGCCCGGTGCGCACCTTGTGCTGATCGAGGCGGCCAACCGAGCCCAGCAGACGCATGACGAGCTGGGTGCCGCCCATTTCCATGCTGAACACGCCGACCGGCAATCCGGCCGAGAGCGCGACGTGCTCGGCGATGTTCAGCGCGAACGCAGTTTTGCCCATCGACGGACGTCCGGCGACGACGATGAGGTCGCCCGGCTGCAGACCGGAAGTCATCGAATCGAGATCGGTGAAGCCGGTCGGTACACCGGTGATGTCTGACGGATTGTCGCGCGCGTAGAGCATATCGATGCGCTCGACCACCTGCGTCAGCAGCGGCTGGATTTCGACAAAACCCTGTCGGCCGCGCGATCCGGCTTCGGCGATCTCGAAGACCTTGGCCTCGGCCGCATCGAGCAATTCGGCGGCCGAGCGGCCCATCGCGTTATAGGCGGATTCGGTGATGTCGACGCCGACCTCCGCCAGCCTGCGCATCACCGCGCGCTCGCGAACGATTTCGGCGTAGCGGCGGATATTGGCCGCGCCCGGCGTATTTTTGGCCAAGGCGCCGAGGTATTCCATGCCGCCGACGCCCTGTAATTCCTTGTTGCTTTCGAGGTTTTCGGCGACTGTGATGACGTCGGCCGGATGACCGCGCTCGATCAGCTTGCAGACATGCGAAAAAATCAGCCGATGATCACCGCGGTAGAAATCGGCCGCCGAAACCAGATCCGCGATCTTGTCCCATGCGCCGTTATCGAGCAGCAAGCCGCCCAGCAGCGATTGCTCGGCGTCCTCCGAATGAGGCGGGGTTTTGATCGCGTCGAACTGCTGATCGGACGATGCATTGCGCGGCAGCGGTACGGCTTGAATCATGACAGGACCCCCCGAGGCTGCTTGTCTGGTGCAATCACCAATCAGGCATTTTGCAGTGTACGCAAACTACCGCGTGCGCGGCAACGGAAAACCCCGGGGAAATGCTGTGGAAATGCTATGGACAACTTGTGCACAGGATTGCTGTGGGCATCTTCAACCGATGCTCTGAAGCAAGCCCGGCAAATCAGCTTTCGCCAAGCACCGAGACCGTGATCGTAGCGGTCACATCGGCCTGCAGCACGACCGGCACGGCGTGATCACCGATCTGCTTCAACGGGCCGTCCGGCAAGCGGATCTGGGCACGCTCGATTTCGAATCCCTGTGCTTCCAGCGCGGCTACGATGTCGGCATTCGTGACCGAACCGAATAGTTTGCCATCGGCGCCGGCTTTCTGGGTGATCTGCACCATCATGCCATCGATTTTGGCGGCGCGTTCCTGAGCCGACGCCAACGCCTGATTTTGCGCTTTCTCGAGTTCGGCGCGTTTGCTTTGTACTTCGGCGATATTCGCTTCGGTCGCGCGCCGCGCCTTCCCCTGCGGAATCAGAAAATTGCGCGCGTAACCATCGCGTACTTTTACGATGTCGCCAAGCTGGCCGAGAGTGTTGATGCGCTCCATCAAAATTACCTGCATGTTTCGCTCCTCAAGCCTAGGGAACCTAGTGCAAATCCGTGTAATGCAACAGCGCCAGAAAGCGCGCGCGCTTGATCGCGGTGCCGAGCTGGCGCTGGAAACGCGCCTTGGTGCCGGTGATGCGCGCCGGGATGATTTTGCCGTTTTCGTTGATGAAATCCTTCAGGATTTCGATGTCCTTGTAATCGACGTCCTTGATTCCTTCATTGGTGAAACGGCAATACTTGCGGCGCCGAAACAGCGGCC
>JBGTFJ010000017.1:0-4022 GCA_041747355.1 Burkholderiales bacterium | reverse complement strand
GTGGGATTTCAATAGCGGCGCGCGCCTGAGTTTCGACGGGGACAGCGACGGGCCGCTGCTCGGCGATTTTCTCAACGATCTCGCCAAACGCAAGCCGGCTCTGAGCATCTACATCCTCGATTGGGATTTCCCGGCGATCTACGCGAGCGATCGCGAATCGCCGGTGCTGGTCAAGCTCGGCTGGGGCTGGAAGCCGCATCCTCGCGTGCATCTGAAATTCGACAACACGCATCCGCCGGGGGGATCGCATCACCAGAAAATCCTCGTCATCGACGATGCGCTGGCATTCTGCGGCGGGCTGGATCTGACCTGCCAGCGCTGGGACACTTGCGAACATGCGGCCAGCGATCCGCGGCGGGTGACGAAGGACAAGCCGTACCCGCCGTTTCACGACATGATGATCGTGGTCGACAATGATGCCGCGCGCGAACTCGGCACCATCTCGCGCGAGCGTTGGCGTAACGCGGCGAAGGAAGAGATTCCGCTTGCGCGCGGTCAGTATGACCCGTGGCCGCCCGAGTTGCAGCCCGAACTCACCGACATGCAGGTTGCGATCTCGTGTACTGCGCCGCAATCCGAGCCGCACGTCGAAGTCCGCGAGATCGAAGCGCTGTATCTCGACATGATCGCGCGCGCCGAACGTTATATCTATATCGAGAACCAGTACTTTACCGCGCACAAAATCGGCGAGGCGCTGGGCGCGCGGCTCAAGGAAGCGGGTGGGCCGGAGATCATCGTCGTCACCCGGCTTTTGAGCCACGGCTGGCTTGAAGAGAACACCATGGGGGTGCTGCGCAACAAGATGATCGAGCGCATGCGCGCGGCCGATCGCGAAGGCCGCTTTCAGGTTTATTTTCCGCACATGCCCGGCCTGGCAGCGGAGAGCTGCATCGACGTGCATTCGAAAATGATGGCGGTCGACGATGAATACCTGCGTATCGGCTCGGCAAATCTGGCCAATCGTTCGATGGGGCTCGATACCGAGTGCGATGTCGCGCTCGAAGCGCGCGGGGATGAGCGCGTGATGAAAGTGATCCGCCATTTTCGCGGTAGCCTGATCGCGGAACATCTCGGAGTCGAAGTCGAAATCTTCGTGCGGGAACTCGAGACGCGGGGTTCGTTACAGCACGCGATTGCAGCGCTGCACAGCGAAGCGCGGACGCTCGAACCGCTGGTGAATCTGGAACATTATTCCGATGCCACAATAAGCGCCGCCGAGTTGACCGATCCGGAGCGGGCGGTCGGTGTCGATCGACTATGGGCGCAATTCTCGTTCGGGGCGGAATTCCATAGGGTGCCGCGAGTATGGCAAAAGTTGGGGCTGGTCGCTGCGCTGTCGGCCGGGGCCGCAGCGATATGGCGTTTTATCGGGCACAGAAAATAGCCGCCGGTTGCGGGGGGTCGTCTAGCGTATTGTCCTGCTCGGAATAAAAGTAAAAACGCCTGCGCTGTTGACGCAGGCGTTTCATTTTCATTGCGACTGCTTACAACTGGTTCAACGGAATCGCGATGCCGATCACTTGATACTGATTGTTGAAGTTGCCACGCGACATCGCTTTCCCGGTCGGCAGATTCACGCTGTAGAGCCCGTTTCCGGCGGAGACGGTTAGCGAGGCGAGCGCTTGTACACTGACAGTCACGTTATTACGAATGACGCTATAGACATCGAATCCGACCTGGGCATTGGTATCGACGGTTAACTTGCCGGTGGGAGCGAGAGAGCCCGCATTGGCCGGCGACTGGATCGCGATCTGGTCCATCATGGAGTCGACATCGTACAACGTCGTCGCGGTGCTCGCGTCGAGGTCGTTATTCGTATAGCCCGCTCCGGCGATGCCCGTCGCCGGCGTTGTCGCCGGCGGATAGGTTAGAGTGCCGTCCATGACGGTTGCACCCGCGCTACCGGTTGCGAAAGGTACGCGCAGATTCTGACCGGTGTCGCTGACGATGCGAAGCGCGTTGGCCGCGGGATTGAAATCGACGCCGAATGAATTACCCTGGAGCCCGATGGTAAGCTGACCGACTTTTAATGCGGTCGCACTGCGGGTGTCGAGCGTGTAAATGCCGCCGGCATTGCCGACGCCATAAAGCTTGTTGTCCTGAACGCGGACGTCAATACCGATGAGCCTCGCATCTCCGGAAAATCCACTGATAAAGCCGATGTCGCGCGCTTCGCCTGGCCTGAATTCGTTGAAGCAAATGAGGCGCTGATCGTTGGTCAGGCCGATGACGTTCAGCGAGTTGCGGCGGTTGGAATCGCCGTCCGAGTCGCAGTTCAGGTCGCCGCGGTCGCCGCCGCCGTCGCGGCCACCCCAATCTTGGGCGCTGACGGTTGAAAAAGCAGTTGCGACGAGGGCTGCCGCTATGGTCAAGCTCAATCCTTTTTGCATGATGTCACTCCTTTGGTAATTGCCGCGTTCTTTCGTGTAGGTGAAAAATCGTTTGACGGGGTCGCCGAAAGCCGAAGGGACGACGGCGGAAGGAGAGAGCCTGGCGAATTTCCCCCTTGCATCCGCCAACGCCACCCCGGCAACCGGCGACCCACGCTCGTACTACACGCCACACCTTGATTCGGATGCGCGGCATTCGTTAAATAGATGGCCGGGAACGAGTCATCGAACAACGCGCCCGGCGCCTCGAAATCGTCAGCCCTGCAACTCTCTCCGCTATACTGGTTCAAACGAAATCAGGAGAATGCATGGCCAGTTTTGAAGTGATGTTATGGGCGCTGGTCAGCCTCGCGGCGGTGCTGCTTGTTTACGTTGCGCTGAAACTGAATGCGCACGCGCGCTGGCAAAGCGATTTGCCGGACCTGCTCAACGATGCGGTCGAAAGCAAGCATCGTGAAATGCTGACGGCGCTGCACGAAGGATTGGCGAAACAAACCGATCGCATGGGGAGAGGCCAGGCCGACGCCGGCGAGCGCTTGCGCTTCGGTGTTACCACCGACGTTTCGCGTGTGCGCGGCGCTGTGGAGGCGCTGGATCACAGCCTGACCGAAAGCCTCGCCGCCAATCGCGAAGCGCTGATCCAGCAGCTCGCGGCTTTGACGCAGACGCTGACGCATAAGCAGGACGAGTTGAAAAGCGCCATGCTTGCCGAAACGCTGACCAAAATCGCCGAGCAGGGCAGGGCAGGCGAAGCGATGATGCAAAAGACGCTGACGCACATCACGCAACAGTTGCAGGCCACCATCGAGGCGCTGACCAAGACCCTCGATTTACGGCTCTTCGATATCGGCGGCAAGGTCAACGAGCGGCTCGACGAGGGGTTCAAGCGCACCAACGAGACGTTCGTCAATGTCATGGCGCGGCTCGCGACCATCGACGAAGCGCAGAAAAAAATCGACGGCCTGACGACCAACGTCGTCAGCCTGCAGCAACTGCTCGGCGACAAGCGCTCGCGCGGTGCGTTCGGCGAAGTCCAGCTCGAAGCGCTGGTGCGCAACGTGATGCCGCCCGGCAGCTTTCAGATGCAGTACACGTTCATCAACAAATCGTGCGTCGATTGCGCGCTGTTCCTGCCGGAGCCGACCGGAACGGTCGCTGTCGATTCCAAGTTCCCGCTCGAAAATTACCGGCGCATGTTCGAAGAGCACGCCGATGTCGCGACCATCAAGCGCCAGTTCGCCGCCGACCTGCGCAAACATGTGGACGACATCAGCAACAAGTACATCATCGCCAATGTGACGTCCGACGGCGCGGTGATGTTCGTGCCGGCCGAAGCCGTGTTCGCCGAAATTCACGCGAATCACAGCGAAATCATCGAATACGCGAATCGCAAGCGCGTCTGGGTCGTCTCGCCGACGACTTTGATGGCGGTGCTGAACACGGCGCGCGCCGTGTTGAAGGATACGGAGACGCGCCGGCAGGTGCACGTCATCAGGGAGTGCCTTGCCAGGCTCGCGGTGGATTTCAATCGTTTCGACGAGCGGATGAATAACCTGGCGCGCCACATCAAGCAGGCCCATACGGACGTCGAGGAAGTGCAGATCAGCAGCAGGAAGATCACTCAGCGTTTCG
>JBGTFJ010000016.1:0-4033 GCA_041747355.1 Burkholderiales bacterium | reverse complement strand
CGCGGCGTGAGCAGCCCACCCACACGGGTTACCCACCGGCGGGCCTGGCGTAGAGCGCCGCCCGCCCGTGGATAACCCTGCACCGCGGTTCATCACTTAACCAACCCGGATTTCTGTCCAGGGAAGTGAAGCCACCTTAATGCGACAAGTGCGCCTTTCGATCTGCATACCGACGTACAACTTCGGCGCCTTCATCGGACGCACTCTTGAAAGTATCGAAAGTCAGTCGAGTGACGAGATAGAGATAGTCATCGTCGACGGCGCATCTTCCGACAACACTCCGCAGATTGTGGGGCAGTTCGATAAGCGCTTTGCCAGGCTCAACTATCATCGCCGGACCAGCAACATGGGTCTCGACAGGGATTTGGCAAAGGCAGTGGAATTAGCGCAAGGAGATTATTGCTGGCTTCTTTCGAGTGACGATGCGTTGAACGATGGCGCAATAGTCCGCATCCTGCGAGAAATAAACTACGGCCATGACATTTATTTATGCAACCGGATTCGTTGTGATGGCGATTTGCGGCCGAAAAGCGAACAAACATGGTTATCGAAGAAACACGGGGATGGTGTGTTCGATCTATCCGAAACGCACGAGTTGCTCGACTATCTGCAGCGGGCCGAATCTATCGGCGCTCTGTTCAGTTACATGAGCGTCATTGTCTTTAAGCGGGCGAGATGGCTTGAGGTCGCCCGCAAGGACGCGTTCATTGGAACCAACTACGCTCATGTGTGGAGACTTTTTTCCGTTGCGCGACATGGTGGCTCGCTGAAATACGTCAGGGATGCCCTGGTATCGTGCCGCGGCGGCAATGACAGCTTTCTGGTGAAGGGTCGAATCAATCGCTTTGTCCTCGATATCAGTGGCTATGAACGAATCGCCGCCGATCTTTTCCCGGATGTCGAGCTGCGCAACGCATTCAAGGCGGTGATGCAGCGAGAGCACAGATGGTACAAATGGATACGCGTAAGGCATGAAACATCCCCTATTCAATGGAACGATCTGGAGCAGCGCTTGAAATTGTTTGGTTATGCACGATGGAAGCTCCTTATCGCAAGAAGCCTGGGCGCGTCCGGCGCGCTTGTGTCGACGATACTGTTCGTCAGAAATCTTGCGGGACGGGGCACGAGCCTATTTCATCAGCCAGGCAAGGATAAGATCTCAGCGGAGCGGCAGCACGGGAGACTACGGTGAAACTGGCCGTCAATGCTATATCACTACTATCGCCGTTCACCGGGATCGGACAGTACACAAAACAGTTAATGATAGAAATCGAAAAGCGACCGGAAATTGAACCCCGCTATTTTTATGGCCTTAGATGGGGAAAATCTCTCAGGGATCAGCCTTATCCGGGGATGGGTCGCTTTAAAAAACTGGTGAGATCGACTATTCCCTATCCGTATGAGATAAGTCGATTTTTTATGAACATCGGATTCGGGGCGGGCGCCAGAACGTGGGGCGCCGATTTATACCACGAGCCGAATTTTTTACCGTTCCAGTTTCGTGGCCCTGTCGTAACCACGATCCACGATTTATCGTACTTACGATTTCCGGAAACCCACCCCAAACTTCGGGTAGCGACCATGCGGAAATTGTTACCTAAGGCAATCGACAAGTCGGCGTACATCCTTACCGACTCGGAGTTTATAAAGCAGGAGATCGTTTCACTGTTCGGCGCCAGTCCCGATAAGGTTCATGCTGTACATCTCGGAGTTTCAAGTCATTACCATCCAATGACGCCGCAAGAAACACACGCCTGTATGAAACAGTATCACTTAACGCACGGACGCTACGTGCTTGCCGTCGGCACATTGGAACCCAGAAAAAATCTGCCGCAGGCGCTCAAAGCTTATCAAAATCTACCCAACCGGCTGCGCAGCACTTACCCACTCGTCATCGCGGGAATGAAAGGCTGGTTCGCGGACGCGATAGAATCGACAATCCGAAATCTGGAAGAAAAAGGTCAGGTACGATTGCTCGGTTACGTGGCCGATGGCGTGCTTCCTCAGCTTTACGCCGGCGCAGCCATGCTGCTCTATCCGTCACTCTACGAAGGGTTCGGCTTGCCGCCCCTCGAAGCCATGGCAAGCGGCATTCCAGTCATCACATCGAACCAGTCATCGATGCCTGAAGTTGTCGACGACGCTGGCTACACGATCGATCCATCGGATACGGAAGCGATGACAGTCGCGATGCAGGAGCTGATTGAGGCCGGTGGTCAGCGGCAGATGCGCATCGAGCGCGGCCTGGCTCGCGCAAGACTTTTTACATGGCAGCGGTGTGCGGAGCAGACGGTCGCCGTATACAAATCGGCACTATCCGGCCCATAGATTTTGAAAGTCCTGCATTTCGGGCGATTCCATTCGCCCTACTTTGGCGGCGTTGAGCGCCATGTTTCGCTGCTGCTCGGTCAACTGAAAAACAGCATCGACGTCGATAACGTTGTCTCGAACGATATTGCGAAAACGGTCGTAGCGGAAGCGGACGGCTACCGCATTTACAAAGCCAAATCCTATGGATTGCTGGCGAGCGTTCCGGTCTCGCCATCGCTGCCGGGCCTGGCGCGCATGCTCTGGCAGCAAAACAAATACGACATCGCCCATCTGCATTTTCCCGATCCGCTTGCGCATCTGGCTACATACTTTTTGCCGCGCAGCGCAAAGGTAGTGATCTCATGGCACAGCGATATCGTGCGGCAGGAGAAATTGCTCGCGATCTATCAGCCTCTCCTCGATCGCCTGGTTCGGCGGGCGGACGCAATCATCGCGGCGACACCGGCGCATTTCACATCTTCGACCCAGCTTCGATCAGCGCCGCCTGAGCGCTTGCACGTCGTGCCGTATGGAATCGACTATTCGGCGTTCGATAAAAGCCCGGAAGTCGAAGCGGCGGCGATGAAAATCAGGGCTGACTATCCCGGAAAAAAAGTCATCTTCAGCGTAGGCAGGCACGTCTATTACAAAGGGTTCGAGTACCTGATTCGCGCGATGGCCGAGGTCCCCGACGCCGTTTTGCTGCTGGGCGGCAGCGGTCCGCTCGATGATGAACTCGGCGCGCTGGGCTCATCGCTGAATCTGGACGATCGCGTTTTCTTTATAGGCCGTATCCCCGACGAGGACCTGCCCGCCTATTACCATGCTTCGGATGTTTATTGCATGCCTTCGGTAGAGAAAAGCGAAGCGTTCGGGCTGGTGCAACTGGAGGCAATGGCATGTACAAAACCCATCGTCGGATGCGAACTGAACAATGGCGCGAGCTATGTTAACCGCCATGGCGAAACCGGGCTGCTGGTGCCGCCCCGCGATTCGGCTGGGCTTGCCCGAGCGTTGAACGAACTTCTGGCCGATGAAGGTCTTCGCATTCGCCTCGGCGCCAATGGAAGGAATTGGGCCACAGGCGAATTCAACATGGAGCGGATGACGAATGGCACGCTGTCCGTGTATCGAAAGGTGATCGCTCGGCCGTGAATATTTGCGTGACCGGCGCCAGCGGATTTGTCGGAGAGGCACTGTGCCGGCGCCTGGCTGACTGCGGCCACGCCGTCACCGATCGATGCAACAGGGCTTGCGTGAATCGCTGACTAGTATCGGCATCGGGAAGCTCGGCGATTTAACCCGGCAGAAAATCTCCGGTACTTTGACTTTCCGCGAAAGGTGCATTCAAGTTTGGGTGCAACAGATGTTTGCAGCATACTTCCGTCGGAGATCTTTTTTGCTTCGTTCCCGAACCGTCTTGCAAAACCTTCCCTAGAAGAGATGCAGGTACTCGTAACCGGCGCCGAGGGTTTCATCGGTGCGACTTTATGCGGCGCACTTCGAGCGCGAGGGCACGGCGTTATCCCGTCGACTCGCCGGCGCTTGAACAGCGGCGCATCGGGTGATATTCGGTCGGATTCGGAGTGGGCGAAGGCTTTGCAAGGGGCGGACGTTGTCGTGCATCTGGCGGCGCGGGTGCACGTTATGCAAGAGCGAACGGGCGATCCGCTGGCGGCGTTCCGAAACGCCAACACCGAGCTGACTCGTGTCTTGGCCGAGG
>JBGTFJ010000015.1:0-5076 GCA_041747355.1 Burkholderiales bacterium | reverse complement strand
GCAGAACAAACTCATCGCGACGATTGCGGTCGGCAACACGCCGTATTGCGCGGCGCTGACGCCGGCCGGCGACAAGCTTTTCGTCACCAATCAGCACGCCGACAGCGTTTCGGTCATCGACACCCGCACCAACAAGTTGATCGAGACCGTACCGGCCGGCGGTTTTCCCGAGGGCATCGCCATCCACGGCAAGCGTGCTTACGTCGTCAACTGGATGGACGACAGCGTCGGCGTGATGGATACCGACAGCCATAAAATCCTGACGACGATCGCGACCGGGAAAAACAGCCGCGGCTTCGGTCAGTTCATCGGCGCGCCGTGATCGAAAGGCGTTGCTGAATTCAACGGTGTTGCCCTGGGCGCGGTCAGTATTGTCAGCGGACCTCGCCTTCAAATCGTTATAACCCTGCAATCAACCAATAGGAGATTCCATGCGTTCAGCTGTCGCACTTCTGATACTGGCAACCGCGTCGTCGCTGGCGATCGCGCACGGCCCCACCCGGCAGAAAGTGACCGAGCAAGTCACGATCAAAGCGCCGCCAGCCGAGGTCTGGGGCAAGCTCAAGGATTTTAACGGCATGCAAAGCTGGCATCCGGCGGTCGAGAAAAGCACTGCCACCGACGGCAGCAAAGTCGGCTCGGTTCGCACACTGAGCATCAAGGGCGGCGGCAAGGCGGTCGAGGAGCTGGAAAGCATCAACTACGAGCAGATGACGTTGAAATACCGCTACAAGGAAGGCACGCTGCCGGTCTCCAACTATCAGTCAACGCTCAGCGTCAAGCCGGCCGATGGCGGTTCAGAGGTTGAATGGCGCGGCGCGTTCTACCGCGCTTTTCCCAACAATGACCCGCCGCCTGACCAGAACGACGAAGCTGCGGTCAAGGCGATCACCGGCGTCTACAAAGGTGGTTTGGAAAACCTGAAGAAAACGCTGGAGAAATAAATCCCGCGCGGCGTTTCGAAGCGATTTGGAACCGATCAGTACGGAGCAAGGGAGCGCTGATAAAATTTGATTAAGTGCCGTTCGTCCTGAGCTCGTCGAAGGACAATCGCACAGCTGGTTCATTTTAGTGAAATCCCATTCATGGTTCGACAGGCTCGTCACGAACGGAGGACTTAATCAGCCCTGGCATGCCGCAAACTGAGGTTTCCGCAGCACAAATCGACGAGGCCGTCGCGGTATTGAAGCGCGGCGGCCTGGTCGCTTTTCCGACCGAGACGGTCTACGGACTCGGCGCCGACGCAACAAATCCGGCGGCAGTCCGGAAAATTTTCAGCGTGAAAGGCCGGCCGCATCAGCATCCGGTCATCGTTCATCTCGCCGACATAGCCCAGCTCGAACAGTGGGCTGACCCGATATCGCCCGCGGCGCGGCTGCTCGCCAAACGTTTCTGGCCAGGCCCGCTGACGCTGATCATGCGCCGGGCAGCCGCCGTCAGCGACGCAATCACTGGAGGCCAGGATACGGTAGGTCTGCGGATTCCGGCGCACCCGATCGCGCAAGCATTGTTGCGCGCGTTTGGCGGCGGCATCGCTGCCCCATCGGCCAATCGCTTCGGCCGCATCAGCCCGACGGCGGCCGAACATGTACGCGCTGAACTGGGCGGCAATGTCGATCTGGTGCTTGACGGCGGCGCTTGCGACATCGGCATCGAGTCGACGATCGTGGATGTTTCGGGAGCGCGGCCGGCGCTACTGCGTCCGGGACGAATTTCGGCCGACGATCTTGCCGAGGCTTTGGCCGCTCCGCTGGCGGATCCCGAACTGACATCGCCGCGGGCGCCGGGGATGCTGGCGGCGCACTACGCGCCGCGGGCGCCATTGCTCGTGGTATCGATCGAAAGCTTGCATGTGACTTTGGCCAGGCTGCGGGAAACCGGGAAGCGGGTCGCTGTCCTTGCCCGCGTGGTAGTGCCGGGGGCGGCTGAGCGTTCGGTCGTAGCGCCGAGCGCTGCTATCGATTACGCGCGAACGCTTTACGCCAATCTGCGTTGCCTGGACGAGTGCGGCTGCGACGCGATTATTGTCGAAGCGCCGCCGGACGAACCGGAATGGGCTGCGATACGCGATCGCCTGCTGCGGGCGTCTCACGCAGAGCCGTGGGCAGAATCGTAAGCGGCGAGGCCGCCGAACGATGTTATAGAACGCTGATGAGCATCTTGGTCGCCAGCACGTAGAGCAGCGCCGCGAAAACTTTACGCAGGCTCCCGACTTTCATGCGGTGCGCGATCCTGGCGCCGAGCGGCGCCGTCAGCATGCTGGCCATGACGAGCCAGAACAGCGCCGGCAGGTAAACGAATCCCAACGCGTATTCAGGAAGCCTCGGCTTGCCGCTGCCATTCACGATATAGCCGAACGTTCCGGCCACGGCAATCGGAAAGCCGACCGCGGCAGCAGTACCGATCGCGCGATGCAGCGGCACATTGCAAAAAGCCAGGAACGGCACCATGAGCAACCCGCCGCCTGCCGCGACCAGACTGCAGACGCCGCCGATCGCGCCGCCTACAGCCGTCATGCCAGCCTTGCCGGGTAATTCGCGACTAGGCTTCGGGCGAACGTTCAGCAGCAGCTGTGTCGCGGCGGCATAGGCGAACAGCGCAAAAAATATCGCCAGCCCCCGGCTATGCATTTGTCCTGCCAGCGCCGTGCCGACCAGGGTTCCGGCGACGATGCCGGGCGCGATTCGCCGCACGACTTGCCAGTCAACGGCGGCATGCAGGTGGTGGGCACGGAAGCTCGACACCGAAGTGAAAACGATGCCTGCCATCGCGGTTCCGAGCGCCAATTGCATCAGATGCTGCTCGGGAAGATTCTGCGCGGAAAAAATCATCAGCAACACCGGCACCACGGTGAGTCCGCCGCCGACACCGAGCAAGCCTGCGAACAAGCCCGCGAAACCGCCGAGCAGCAGGTAAATCAGCCACCACTGCATGGCGAGCTTATCGCGAATTGATGGCCGATCGATTGGCCGATCGATTGTTTGAACGCGCGGAATTCAGGGAGTCAGGGATCAAGCAAGCAGCTTGACAATGAATTCCCACTCGCGAGGATCGACGGGTGTTATCGACAGGCGGTTGCCTTTCCGCAGGACGCGCATGCCAGCGAGTTCGGGATGGTCGCGCATTTCCTTGAGGCCGAGCAAACGCGTTTTTCTGGTCAGCCTGACATCGACATTGAACCAGTACGGCTTCTCCCTGCTGGCTTTTGCATCGAAATATTTGCTCGATTTGTCGAACTGGGTTTCGTCCGGGTAAGCCAGTCGCGCAACCGCGGCAAGGCCGGCGATGCCAGGCTCGGCGCAACTCGAGTGATAGAACAAAACGCCATCTCCGACCTGCATCTGGTCACGCATGAAATTGCGCGCCTGATAACCGCGCACGCCGTACCACGCGACGGTCTGCTTCGGCATCGCGGCTAAGTCATCGATGCTGACATCCGACGGTTCGGATTTCATCAACCAATATTGCATGGCGCGCAGAAAATAAAAATGCGGCCGGGGCCGCATATTAAAAATGTCTAAATCATTCTTGGAATAAAGGCCCCCCGCAGATGCCGTCTGGCCGCATCTTGAACCTGGGGTTCAAGGGGTCGCTTACCCGGCGCTTCAGGCGATTCCAGAAGGATACGCACAACGGCACCGAAACGGATCAGCAACCTATTCTTACAAAGTTGGTTCAAAGAATATGGCCGGGACAAACACCGCAGGGGACGACTCGGAATGCGTGAATGGGCGCCGCTCGAGCCTTGATCTGCTGCTACTTCTACTACGCTTGATCCTGTCGCGAAATGACCTGATCCAAAGTCATTTTCATGGATTCGATTCTACGCTTAAAACCCGACGTGTCAAAACCACTTGTACGCGCCATCAGCAGTTCGTGCGCCATGTTCAAAGCGGCCATGATTGCAATGCGTTCGTTGCCGAGCACCTTGCCGGTGTCCTGCACTTCGCGCATTTTTCCATTCAGATGGGCGACCGCATCGAGCAGTTGCTGACGCTCGTCGTCGGGGCAGGCAATGCGGAATTCCCGCCCCATGATGTTGACATTGAGGCTTTTTCCTTCGAGCGGCACGTCAGGCCTCGGTGCCTTGCGGCATCTGGCTCAATAGCGTCTCGAGCCGGCTGCGCGCGGCTTCCATGCTCTGCGCCAGACGCTTCTTCTCGGCATCGGCGGCGGCGATCTGTTCGCGGAGCCGCGCGTTTTCGGCGCGCAACTGCCGGCAGACTTCGGCTACTTCGGCCACCTTGTTTTCCAACGCATCGAACTCATTATCCATACCCGCACTATAAGTTGAAAAATTCGGCGGGGTCAACTGACGGAGCTCGTTACGCACTTTGCCTGGCAGGCATAAAGCCTCGTTATTCTATCCGTGGCGGCGTTTTTGACCGGGAATTGACGATACCGGATAATTGCGTTGCAGTTTTCCAACCTCGCGCGCCAATCAAGGACAGCGCTTTCCAGGCCCTCGATCGATGAAGCAAGATGAGTAGTCTGGCGCTTTACAAACGCCTGCTGCGCTACGTCGCGCCATACTGGCGCACTTTTGCCTTGTCTATCGTCGCTCTCATCGTGGTCGCCGCGACCGAGCCCGCCCTGCCGGCGCTGATGAAGCCGATGCTCGACGGCACTTTCGTGCAGCGCGATCCGTTCTGGATACGCCTGATCCCGGTCTTGATCATCGCGATTTTCCTGGTGCGCGGCATCGCGACCTGGGTTGGGGCCTTTGCCAGCAGCTGGGTCGGCAACAAGCTCGTGATGGATTTGCGCGAAGCGATGTTTCGGAAGATCGTCATGTTGCCAACCGGTTATTTTGACCAGACGGCGACAGGCAACCTGATCTCGAAACTGACCTTCGATGTTGCCCAGGTCATGACGGCCGCGACGAATGTTGTGACCGTGGTCATCAAGGACAGCCTGATCATCGTCGGCCTGCTCGCCTGGCTGCTTTATCTGAACTGGAAGCTGACCTTGCTCGCGCTGGTCATGGCGCCGCTGATCAGCCTGATCGTGCGCCTGCTCAGCGCGCGCTTGCGTTCGGCAAGCCGCGGCACGCAGACCGCGATGGGCGACATCACC
>JBGTFJ010000014.1:0-7492 GCA_041747355.1 Burkholderiales bacterium | reverse complement strand
GCTGTTCAACGCCGGAACCGGCGGCTGCCTGAATATCGATGGCTATCTCGAAATGGACGCTGCCGTCATGGTCGGCGCCGGTTTGCGTTGCGGCGCCGTTGCCGCTTTGCAGCGCGTCCGCAATCCGGTGCAAGTTGCGCGCGCGGTCATGGAGCTGACCGGTCACGTGCTGCTGGCGGGAGAAGGCGCGCAACGATTTGCGCGCGCGGCGGACTTCGATGACTACGATCCGGTCACTGACGATGCGCGCGTTGCTTATCTCAAAGCCCTGCGGCAATTACGCGATGTGGAAAGCTTTCGATTTACCGGTTTGCGGAAAACGCTGGATGCTTATCCGCAGCTCAAACCAGGTACGGTCGGAGCAGTGGCGCTGGACAGCGGCGGCGGGCTGGCAGCCGCAACTTCAACCGGCGGGATGTCGTTGAAAATGAGTGGGCGAATCGGCGACACACCGGTCCCCGGCGCCGGCAATTACGCAACCCCTTTCGGCGCAGCCTCCGCGACCGGACATGGCGAAATCATGCTGCGTTGTCTCGCTACAAAAACCTTGTGCGATTTGATGGAGGCGGGGCAAAGCGCTCAGCAGTCGATCGATACCGTGATGACGCGCATTGTCGCTGACTTCGGCAAAGACGCCGGGCTGATTGCGGTGGATAAAAACGGCGGCATCGGCATCGCCCACGCGACTGAGGGTATGCCCCACGCTTTTTATCGGCAGGGCGAGGACGCAGTGACGCGGATCAAGCTCTGAGCGCGCGAGCGCTACGACCGAGCGCACGGGATGCCGGACGGTCCGCCACAACAGGTGTGCCCCACAAATCGTGGACATCGCTGGCCGTTATCGTCACGTCGGCAAAATCGCCGGCCTTCAAGCCGCGCGTATTTTCGATGTAGACATTACCGTCTATTTCCGGCGCATCGGCCGAACTACGCGCCGTTGCCCCGCCGCCGACGGCATCGATCAACACGGTCATCGTCTTTCCGACCTTGCGCCGCATGCGCACCGTGCTGATCTTTTCCTGCAAAGCCATCAGCTCCGCGCGCCGCGCTTCCTTGACGTCCTCCGCGACATGATCGGGCAGCGCATTGGCGCGTGCGCCGTCGACCGGCGAGTAAGTGAAACAGCCGACGCGATCGAGCTCCGCACTTTCGATGAACTCGAGAAGCTGATCGAATTCGGCTTCGGTTTCACCGGGGAAGCCGACGATAAACGTGCTGCGTATCGCGATATCGGGGCAGATGCCGCGCCAGTTGCGAATGCGCGCCAGATTGTTTTCCGCGCACGCCGGCCGCTCCATCGCTTTCAGAATGCGCGGGCTCGCATGCTGCAGCGGCACATCGAGGTAGGGCAGCAGCTTGCCTTCGGCCATCAGCGGAACGACTTCGTCGACGTGTGGATACGGGTAAACGTAATGCAGGCGAACCCAGACGCCGAGTTCGCTCAACGCCCGCACCAGTTCGGTCATGCGTGTTTTCAGCGGCCGGCCGCGCCAGAATCCAGTGCGGTATTTGACGTCGACGCCGTAAGCGCTGGTGTCCTGCGAAATTACCAGCAGTTCCTTGACACCGGCCCGCACCAGATTCTCCGCTTCGAGCATGACATCATGGATTGGCCGGCTGACCAGATCGCCGCGCAACGATGGAATGATGCAGAACGTGCAACGGTGATTGCAGCCTTCGGAGATTTTCAGATACGCGTAATGCGCGGGTGTCAGACGGATGCCTTGCGGTGGCACGAGATCCCTGAACGGATCGTGCGGCTGCGGCAAATGCGTGTGCACGGCTTGCATCACTTCGGCGGTCGCGTGCGGGCCGGTCACCGCGAGTACGGCCGGATGTACTTGCCGAATCGCGTCTGCTTTCGCGCCCAAACAGCCGGTCACGATGACTTTACCGTTTTTGGCCAGCGCTTCGCCGATCGCGGCTAGCGATTCGTCTACCGCCGATTCGATAAAGCCGCATGTGTTTACGACGACCAGATCGGCCGCTTCGTAATCCGGCGCTATCCGGTAGCCTTCGGCGCGTAGCCGCGTCAGTATTTGTTCGGAATCGACCAGCGCCTTTGGGCAACCGAGGGAAACGAAACCGACTTTACCGGGGATATTGCGCATCAGGAGGGGAACGTGCGGAGCGGCTAGCCGCTGGAGTTCTTGCCGCGCGGTTTGCTGTTTTGCGAATCATCGGGAGGCGCTGTATTGCTTTCGGGCGCGTTGTCCGCACTGCGTTGCGGGTTGTCGCCCGCATCGCCAGCCGCATTGCCGGGCGTGAGATTCGGGAACGGGAAATTACCGAACAGACTCCGCGTCTGCTTCTGCAATTGCTGCTGCATTTCGAGAAACATGTTGGCGCTTTGCTCGAGATAGCTTCCCATCAGGCCCTGGATCGTCGGCCCCTGCATTTTCACAAATTGCGACCAGGCATCGGGATTGACCAGCGCATTGTCGCCATAGAGCGTGCGCGACTGTTCCTTGAGGCGCTGCTGCATATCGATGAAGGTCTGGATATTTTTCTCGAGATAGTTGCCCATCATGCCCTGCATGGCGTGGCCGTAAAAGCGGATGATCTGCGACAGCATATCGCTCGAGAACATCGGTACGCCGCCGCTTTCTTCCTCGAGGATGATTTGCAACAGGATGCTACGCGTCAGGTCTTCATTGGTCTTGGCATCGATGGCGCGAAAAGGGATGTGTTCGAGCACCAGCACTTTGACGTCCGCCAGAGTGATATAGGTGCTCGCCGTCGTGTCGTACAAGCGCCTGTTCGGATATTTCTTGATGACTCTGAGGGATTCGTTCATGGCTGGTTCCTGTCCGCGTGCTGCGATAAAGCGCGGATTATACGGTAATCGACCCGCGCAACCTGATTGCTCGCCTCGCCTCGTTCCGTGCCTTTTCGCCCCCCAAACTACCGAGCTGCATCGGCGGCGGATGGGCGGCGAACGGTGGGCAGGGGAAATATTCAATACATATGCTGACCGCCATTGATCGAAATGTTCGCACCGGTAATGAACGCCGCCTCGTCCGACGCGAGATAAATGATCAGGCCGGCGATCTCTTCCGGCTTGCCGAGCCGTCCGACCGGTATCTGCGGAATGATCTTGCTTTTCAGAATGTCATCGGGAATCGCCATGACCATCTTGGTGCCGATATAGCCCGGCGAAATCGTATTCACGGTCACGCCTTTGCGGGCGACTTCGAGCGCGAGCGCTTTGGTGAAGCCGTGCATGCCGGCCTTGGCCGCCGCGTAATTGGTCTGGCCGAACGCGCCTTTCTGGCCGTTGACCGACGACACATTGATGATGCGGCCCCAGCCGCGCTCGACCATTCGATCGACGACCGGCTTGGTCATGTTGAAAATGCTGTCGAGGTTGGTCCCGATCACCGCATCCCAGTCGACCTTGGTCATCTTCTTGAAAGTCATGTCGCGCGTGATGCCGGCGTTGTTGACGAGGATGTCGATCGGCCCGACATCCGACTCGACCTGCTTGACCAGGTTGTCGCAGGATTCGAAATCGGCGACATCGACCTGCGACGAGTAAAAGTTGTACCCGCGCTCCTTCATGGCGCCCAGCCATGCGTTGGCCTTTTCGTTGTTCGACGAGTAGGTTGCGACCACCGTATACCCCTCATCGGACATCTTGGTGCAAATCGATTCACCGAGCCCGCCCATGCCGCCTGTAATCACCGCAATTTTGTTTGCCATGCCCGACTCCTTTTTGTGTGTTTATCGAAGTACAACCCGTGAATCCGGAAAACGCCCGCAGCACCGATAACAGCCGACTCAGGATAGCGCTTTTACGTAGCGGCCCGGCGCCGCCTCGATCGGCTTATATATTGTATTGCCGGGCGCGCCGCGCGCCGTGACTTTTTTGCCGGCATGGCGCGCGATCCAGGCGCTCCAGTGCGTCCACCAACTACCGGCGACGGATGCCGCGCCGGAAAACCATTCCGCGCACTTATCCGGGCGATCGCGGTTGGTCCAGTAATTCCGGCGGCCGCTCAAGGGGGGATTGATGACGCCGGCAATATGACCGCTGGCGGCGAGCACGAATTCGACCTGGCCGGGCAGCAGGCGCGTGCTCGCGTAGGCCGTCTGCCAGGGCACGATATGATCTTCACGCGAAGCCAGAAGATAGGCTGGCATATCGACATGACCGAGATCGACGCCGGCGCCGCAAACCACTAGTTGTCGTGGCGCTTTCAGGCGATTTTCGCGATACAGCTTCTTCACCAGAAAAGCGTAAAGCGCGCCCGGCAGATTGACGGTGTCGGCATTCCAGTAAAGAAAATCGAAAGCGCGCGGCGTTTGCCCTTTCAGGTAATTGTTCACGACGTACGACCAGACCAGTTCATTCGCGCGCAGGTTGGCAAAACTCGCGGCAAGCTCCGCACCGCGCATGACTTCGCCGCCGGCATATCTGGTTTCGCATTCGCGCAGATAAGCGTCGTCGATATAAGCGCTGATTTTGCCGGGATCGGTGAAATCGAGCATGGTCGCGAGCAAGGTCAGGCTCGCCACCGGATTACGCTTGCGGGCGCGTTGCACCGCGAGCGTTGTCGCGAGGAGAGTGCCGCCGATGCAGAACCCGAGCGCGTTGATTTTGTCCGCGCGAACAATACTGCGGACGACGCGCATCGCTTCGATCACGCCGTGTTCGACATAGTCGTCCCAAGTCGCGCCGCCCAGTTCGGCGCCGACGTTGCGCCACGAAATCATGAACACGGTATGGCCTTGTTCCAGCGCGAACCGCACGAACGAATTAGCCGGCTGTAAATCGAGAATGTAGTATTTGTTGATGAACGGCGGCACGATCAGAAGCGGCCGCTTGTAAACGGTTTCGGTCAGCGGCGCATACTGAATGAGCTGCAGGTAGTCGTTTTCCAACACCACCGCGCCGGGCGTGATCGCGAGGTTTTTGCCGACCTCGAAACCGCTCTCGTCCGACATCGAAATGCGCCCGCGCTCGACGTCGCGCGCGAAATTCTCCCTGCCGCGCGCAAGGCTTTGGCCTTCCGTTTCGAGGGCAAGCTGCAAGGCTTCCGGATTGGTCGCGATAAAATTACTGGGGGCGATGGCGTCGAGATATTGCTGGGCGTGGAATGCCAAATGCTTTTTCCGGACCGGATCGAGTTCGGCCGTTTCGATCAGTTCGTTAAGCCCGTTCGTGGCCAGCAGATACGACTGCTTCATATAATCGAAAAATGGCAACGCGCTCCACGCTGGATCGCGAAACCGCTTGTCTTCCGTCTGCGGCGAAATGATGGCGGACGGCTTTCCATCCAGCGAGGCGCGGGCAAAGCCAGTCCATAACTGCAATTGCATGCTTTGGTAGCGCCGCTGAATTTCGGCCCAGCGCTCCGGCTCGTTCGCATAGGCGACGGTAAGCTCGCGCAGGATGTCCAATATTCCCTTTGCACTGGGCAGCGCCGTTATGGCGAATTGTGCGCTCGATGAACTGCTGACTGATGGCGCTGAATGTTTCGAACCAGGTAGCTTTCTTTCTGCGGACATGGACGACGGCGCTGCGGGGTGACCGCGGCGATTCTTGGGAGAAACCGCAGAGTCCCTATAATACGCCCGATCCAGCCGCCGCGCGAAGCGAGCCACTCTTCGGGCAGTGTCTCAATCATAAGGCCGTTCGTGCGGAGCCTGGCGAATCATGAGTGGGATCAATTCCCCTCGACGCGCTCAGAGCCTGCCCCTCGAATGTTTTAATCGCGGGGGAACGGTTTCCTGTGAACGGCAGATTTGAAACTGAGCACGACCACTCCGCCCCATGTACATAGTCGCGATTGCCTGGCTGTACGTCGCCGTCTTGATGGCGGCGACGGAAGCGAATCTCGTCGCTGCGGTGATGACGTTTTTGTTTTACGGACTCTTGCCGCTCGCGCTTTTGCTATGGCTGGTCGGTACGCCGCAGAGGCGGCGCAAGCGGCGTCAGCAGCGGGACGGGCTTGAGGAAAACGACACGTGAGCCTGGCTGCCTGCGCCTCTCTATTCGAACTGGCGAACCAGCGCGATAATGGCAATGCCGAGTCCGATCAACGCGCCCTGCTGGATCGTATCGGCGATTCGCGGACGCCTGTGCAGCCCCGGAATCAAATCCGCTACAGCGACGTAGATCATGCTCGCTCCAGCCAGCGCCAGCAGTGTTGGCACCCATTGCTGCATCGTCTGCAGCGCGAAATAAGCGATCACCGCGCCGACCAGCATGGCCATGCTGGACAGCAGAATCAGCACCAGCGCGTGCTGCCGCGAATAACCCGAATGCAGCAGGATGAAGAAGTCACCGGTTTCCTGCGGAATCTCGTGCGCAATGATGGCGAGCGATGTCACGATGCCGAGCTGAATGTCGGCGAGAAACGCGGCCGAGATAATGACGCCGTCGACGAAGTTGTGAAAGGTATCGCCAATGATGATCAGCAAGCCGCTGCGGCCGCGATCGCCGGCTTCGACAGGCGCACGGTCGTGCGCCTCGCATTGTTCGTGATGGCAATGCCGCCATAACACGAGCTTCTCGAGCACGAAAAACAAGAGGATGCCGGCCAGCACGGTCGCGGCGGTTTTTTCGATGTCTCCGGAAAGCTCGAACGCGCTCGGCAGGATCTCGAGGAACGTCACGCCGAGCAGGGCGCCGACCGCAAAGCTGACGAGCATCGAAATGCGCGCCGGGTTCGCGCGAAATGCGAAAGCCGCTGCCGCCGCAACACTCAACAATCCGCCGATCAGCGTGGCGGCGACTATCCAGTACAGTGCGGGCATGAACGCGCTTCGCGGAAAAAGCGGATTATACGCGGATATGCATACGGCATGCCGCTGCGGTACCCATTCCGCTATTCGTCGGTCAGCCAGATCAGCGATGCAAAGCGGCCGGTGATCTTGTCGCGCCGGTGGGAGAAGAAGCGGGCATCGCTGACCGTGCAATACCCGCCGCCGTAGCTTGCAGTTACGCCGCATTCAGCGAGACGCATGCGCGCCAGCGCATAAATGTCGGCGAGCCATTTGCCCTCGCGCAGAGCAATGAAGGCCGACTTCGCTGCCGGGTCGCGGGTGGTGAAAGCGCGCAAGACATCTTCGCCGACCTCGAATTTTCGCGGCCCAATCGCCGGGCCGAGCCAGGCGATCAGCGTGAAAGGTTGAACCTGCATCGCTTGCACGGTTTCTTCGACAACGCCGGCCGCCAGCCCGCGCCAACCGGCGTGAGCAGCGGCAACACAACGGCCGAAGCGATCGCTTAAAAGGATAGGCAGGCAGTCCGCGGTCAATACTCCGCAAACCACATTCGCGCGGTGCGCAACGCTGGCGTCGGCCAAAGGACGGGCGCAATCGCCCTGTTCACCAGTTGCTGTGCGTCGCAAGTTGTTTTGCGCGGTCGATGTCGCATCGGCATCGACAACCACCGTTCCGTGCTGCTGGCTCAACCACAACGGATCCGCCGGCAGATGACAGCGCAACCGCCTGCGGTTTTCCGCGACGGCTGGCAATTGATCGC
>JBGTFJ010000013.1:0-1542 GCA_041747355.1 Burkholderiales bacterium | reverse complement strand
TTTCGTCTGAATAAACTTCGCCGCTCGCTCAGCCTTTCTATCGGCGATTTGCCCACCGCTGGGTCCGCCGATCTCGTCATTCGCGCGCAATTCTGGCACTTCATTCAGCTCACGCAACCGTTGTCGGCCGCCGATCTCGCTGTTCTCGATAGCATCCTGTCTTACGGCCCGGCTGTCGCTGATGCACACGGACACGGCGAACTATTGCTCGTGGTTCCGCGCCCCGGAACGATTTCGCCGTGGTCGAGCAAGGCGACCGATATTGCCCGGCATTGCGGTTTGAGCGCGATCGAGCGAATCGAACGCGGTGTCGCTTACCACGCGCAGAAAGCCGACGGCGGGATGTCCGCGCGCGAAAAAAAAGCCATCGCGGCCGTCATTCACGATCGCATGACCGAAACCGTGCTGGAATCGTTCGATGCCGTTGCGCAGCTGTTCGAGCACTATGCGCCGATGCCGCTCGCGATCATCGAGCTTCGACCCGATGGCATCACGGCCTTGTGCCGCGCCAATACCGCACTCGGCCTCGCCCTATCCGAAGATGAGATCGCTTATCTGTCGGAAAATTTCGCGCGTATCGGCCGTGCGCCGACCGATGTCGAATTGATGATGTTTGCACAGGCAAATTCCGAGCATTGCCGCCACAAAATTTTCAATGCGGCGTGGCAGATCGACGACGAGCACAAAAGCGAAAGCCTGTTTTCGATGATCAAGAATACGCACCGCGAGAATCCGCGGGGCACGGTTATCGCCTATTCGGATAATTCCGCGGTGATCGAGCGCAACGGGGCAGGAAACACTGCTTGCTTCTATCCGGGGGGCGACAATGTTTACGGCTACCGCAACGAAGTCACGCATATCCTGATGAAAGTCGAGTCGCACAATCACCCGACCGCTATCTCGCCTTTTCCGGGTGCTGCGACCGGCGCCGGCGGCGAGATTCGCGACGAGGGCGCGACCGGCCGTGGCGCAAAGCCGAAAGCCGGCCTGACTGGATTTTCGGTATCGAATCTGCGCATCCCGGATTTCATGCAGCCGTGGGAAGGCGAGGATTACGGGCGGCCGGGGCGCATCGCCTCGGCCCTGCAAATCATGCTCGAAGGTCCGATCGGCGGCGCGTCGTACAACAACGAGTTCGGCCGACCCAATCTGGCAGGTTATTTCCGCAGCTTCGAACAGGAGGTTGCCGGCGAGAGGCGCGGCTATCACAAGCCGATCATGCTGGCGGGCGGTCTCGGCAGTATCGCGGCGAGCCAGACGCACAAGAAATTGTTCCCGGCCGGCGCGCTGCTGATCCAGATTGGCGGGCCTGGAATGCTGATTGGACTCGGCGGCGGCGCGGCCTCGAGCATGGGCAGCGGCGCCAACGTTGAAAATCTTGATTTCGATTCGGTGCAACGCGGCAACGCTGAAATGCAGCGGCGCGCGCAGGAAGTCGTCGAGCGTTGCGCAGCGCTCGGCGATGCCAATCCGATCCTTGCGATCCACGATGTCGGCGCCGGCGGCTTGTCCAATGCGCTGCCCGAAATCGTTTACGATGCC
>JBGTFJ010000012.1:0-9444 GCA_041747355.1 Burkholderiales bacterium | reverse complement strand
GCGCATGTGGTCAAACGTTTCAAGCGGCTCGGCATGGTTAGTCTCGGCAAGACCAATATGGACGAATTCGCCATGGGCTCGAGCAACGAGACCTCGTT
The DNA here is from genome assembly GCA_041747355.1 of Burkholderiales bacterium. Lineage (GTDB taxonomy): Bacteria > Pseudomonadota > Gammaproteobacteria > Burkholderiales > JACMKV01 > JACMKV01. The sequence goes on along the minus strand of JBGTFJ010000012.1, from coordinate 9,346 downwards.
TTTCGGCGCCGTCAAAAACCCGTGGGACGAAGCTTATGTACCGGGCGGAAGTTCGGGTGGTTCGGCCTGCGCGGTTGCCGCGCGCATGTGCCCTGCAGCGACTGGAACTGACACTGGCGGTTCAATCCGGCAACCCGCGGCGCTGTGCGGAATTTCGGGGCTCAAACCGACTTACGGCGTGGTTTCGCGCTACGGCATGATTGCGTTCGCCTCGAGCCTGGATCAAGGCGGGCCGATGGCGAAAAGTGCTGACGACCTGGCGTTGCTGCTGAACGCGATGGCCGGTTTCGACGCCCGCGATTCGACCAGCCTCGACCGCCCGGCCGAAGACTACACGCGCGACCTTCGGCAGCCGCTCGCAGGCGTTGCTGGGAATCGGCCCCTTGCCGGTCTGAAGATCGGCCTGCCGCGCGAATACTTTTCCGAAGGCGTCGCCGCGGACGTCGCGCGAACGATCGATCGCGCGATCGCCGAATATCGGAAGCTCGGTTGCGATACGGTGGATGTCAGCCTGTCGAATACCAGGTTGTCGATCCCGGTTTATTACGTACTCGCGCCGGCCGAGGCATCGAGCAATCTGTCGCGTTTCGACGGCGTTCGCTATGGTTATCGCGCCGCGCAGTACGGCAATCTGGATGACATGTACCGCAAGACGCGCGCGCAGGGCTTCGGCGCGGAGGTCAAACGCCGCATCCTCGTCGGCGCGTACGTGCTGTCGCACGGCTATTACGACGCGTATTACATCCAGGCGCAAAAGCTGCGGCGGCTGATCGCGCAGGATTTTGCCGACGCGTTCAGGCAATGCGACGTCATCATGGGGCCGACAACGCCGACGACGGCATTCAAGCTTGGCGAGAAAAGCGGCGATCCTGTACAAATGTATTTATGCGACATCCACACCATAGCAGCCAATCTGGCCGGACTACCGGGCATGTCGATTCCGGCTGGCTTCGGCGATGGCGGTCGCCCGGTCGGCCTGCAGATCATCGGCGATTATTTTTCCGAGGCGAGAATGCTGAATATCGCGCACCAATATCAGCAAGCGACGGATTGGCACATGCGGGCGCCGTCGCAGCCTCCTGACTAGCAGCAAAGAAGGATTCAGAGCATGACCTGGGAAACTGTCATCGGGCTGGAAGTCCACGCCCAGCTCAAAACGCAATCAAAGATTTTTTCCGCTGCGTCCACGCAATTCGGCGCAGAGCCCAATACCCAGGCCTGCGCGGTCGATCTCGCGCTCCCCGGTGTGCTCCCGGTTCTGAATCGCGCCGCCGTCCAGCAGGCGATCAAGTTCGGACTTGCGGTCGGCGCCAAAATCAATCGATATTCCATTTTCGCCCGCAAGAATTACTTCTATCCGGATCTGCCGAAGGGCTACCAGATCAGCCAGTTTGAATCGCCGATCGTCGAGGGCGGCTTCGTCCTGCTGAGGCTTCCTGATCGCGAAAAATCCGTGCGCCTGACGCGCGCTCACCTCGAAGAGGACGCCGGCAAATCGCTGCACGAGGATTTCCACGGCGCCACCGGCGTCGATTTGAATCGTGCCGGCACACCGTTGCTCGAGATCGTCTCCGAGCCCGATATGCGCAGTGCCGAAGAGGCGGTAGCCTACGCGAAAACGCTGCATGCTCTGGTGACTTTTCTCGACATCTGCGATGGCAATATGCAGGAAGGTTCATTCCGCTGCGATGCCAACGTTTCGTTGCGCAAGTTCGGCGATCCGAAACTCGGCACGCGTTGCGAAATCAAGAATCTCAATTCTTTCCGCTTCCTCGAACGCGCCATCGAATATGAAGTGGCGCGGCAAAAAGAGGTTCTGGAAGACGGCGGTGTCATCGTTCAGCAGACGCGGCTGTACGATCCAGACAAAGACGAGACGCGCGCCATGCGAACTAAAGAGGACGCGCATGATTACCGTTATTTTCCCGACCCTGATCTTCTGCCGCTCGAGGTGTCCGATGAGTGGATAGACGAGACGCGGGCGCGACTCCCCGAACTGCCACAAGCTAAAAGCGAGCGCTATATGCGCGAGCTAGAGTTGTCGGCATATGACGCCGGCATCCTGACTGCATCGCGTGGAATCGCCAACTATTTCGAAGCGACGCTGGCGCGTTTACCCGATCAGCCGAAGCTGATAGCTAACTGGCTAATCGGTGAGCTGAGCGCCAAACTCAATCGCGAGAATCTGGAAATCGTCGCGAGCCCGATCGGCAGCGGTCAGGTTGCCGGCTTGCTGCGGCGTATCGCCGACGGAACCTTGTCCGGCAAGATTGCGAAGGACGTTTTCAATGCCATGTGGGAGCAGGAGGAAGGCGGCGAGGCCGATGCCATCATCGCCAAAAAAGGTTTGCAGCAGATTTCGGACAGCGACGAACTGGAAGCAATCGTCGACCGAATAATCGCTGCCAGTCCGGCACAAGTCGCGGAGTACCGTGCTGGCAAGGAAAAAGTCTTCGGGTTTTTTGTCGGTCAGGCGATGAAATCAACGCAGGGAAAAGCAAACCCCGAGCAGTTGACGGAAGTGTTCAAGCGCAAGCTTAAAAACGAATAATGATCGATGACTTTCTCCGTTATTCGCGAAGACGAAAAGCGGATAGTCAAACAGGGGCGGCGCAGCCGGCCTTTGTGGCTTCCCAATCCTGGACATGTCGTTCACAAAAGAGCCATTCGCTGCATTGTCGTAACGGCTCCCAACGGCCTTGTTGGTTGCAAGCAACGTCTGCTTCCACGTAAGTCCGCCGCTTCCGAAACGACCATGAATACGCGGCTTCACCTATTGGCTAGAGCCCTCTCCAGACCTTAACTCCGCATAGCGTCTCTTGTACTCGTCATACCGCGCGCGCATCGATTCCATCTCCTGGAGCTTCAGCGAACTCAGATTTTCCTGGTGCTGTTTCTCGGCTTTCGCGCGGGCGATTTCCTCGTTCAGGCTGGCGGGGACGGGTTTGTTGTTGCGCGTGACTGTCGCGGCGCGTTTGTTCAACTCATCGAGTCTGACTTGCGCGAGTTCGGAATTCAGTTTGATGGTTTGTATCGTCGCTTCAGCCTGGCGCATGTCACGGTCGCGTTTCAGGTCGATCTCGGTTTCGCTGGTATAGGTGTTGAGCAGCGCTGCGTCCATGCGGCGCTGCCCGACTTTTTTCTGCTCTTCGAGTTTTTGCTTTGCGATGTCGTCGTCGCGTTGCTTGATCTGCGCGTCGGTCAGCGCCGGCATGTTTTTGCGGATAACCACACCGCGTTTGTTCAACTCGACATTACCCTGGTCCTTGTACTGAACCGGTATGCTGTCGCCATAATGCGTGATGCCTTTTTCATCGACCCATTTGAACGTGCGCGCCGCTGCCGGCAGGGCTGGAAGTGCCAGCAGCATAATCGAGATCAAGATTAACAGTCGTCTTTGCATGCCTGTGATGAGGGCGGGTGGGCACCGAACTGTTCGCGGTAATGCGCTACCCGTAGCAAGACCTGAGCCATTGCCGGCTCATCCCGGAGGTGACCGACCAGATCGTCGAGTGTCGCAATTGCTACCACGGGCAGACCGTAGTTCTGCTCGATCTCGTCCAGCGCTGACAGGGCGCCGTTGCCGCGCTCCATGCGATCGAGCGCGATCGCAAGCCCGCAAGGAATGGCGCCTTGCGCGCGAATGCGTTCGATCGACTCGCGCACGGAAATGCCGGCCGAAATCACATCATCGATAATCAGCACGCGGCCTTTCAGCGGCGCACCTATGGTTTGCCCGCCCTCGCCGTGATCTTTGGTTTCCTTGCGGTTGAAACAAAAAGGCAGATTCTGCCCATTTTCGGCCATCGCCAAGGCGAGCGAAACAGCCAGTGGGATACCCTTGTAGGCTGGCCCGTAGAGCATGTCGAAGCCTGTCCCGGCAGCGGCGATTGCTTTCACATAGAATTGCGCGAGCTCGCGCAAGGTCTGTCCATTGTCGAACAAACCAGCGTTGAAGAAGTAGGGCGATACGCGGCCGGCCTTGGTCTTGAATTCACCGAACCGCAATGCGCCGCGGCCTACGGCAAAACGGATAAATTCTTTGCCGAGCTCGGACGTTTTCGTGACGGACATTCTTGTGGGATAAATCCTGTGCGTGATTGAATGCGAGGCTATGTTACGCATCATAACTTTGAACCTCAACGGCATCCGTTCCGCCTCCCGCAAGGGAATGTATGCGTGGCTGGCAAAGCAACACGCCGACATTTTCTGCGTGCAGGAACTGAAAGCCCAGGCCGGCGACATGATGGCGGAAATGCTGGCGCCGGCGGGTTTGCACGGCTACTTCCATTACGCCGAAAAAAAAAGCTATAGCGGGGTTGGCATCTATGCGCGCAAACAACCGGACAAAATTGTAATCGGTCTTGGCATACGCGATATCGATGCCGAAGGACGCTACCTGCAGGCTGATTTTGGCCAGCTCAGCGTCATTTCGGTTTACCTTCCTTCCGGATCGAGCTCGCCGGAACGCCAGCTTGTCAAATTCGCGTTCATGGAACGCTTCATGCCTCAATTGCGCGAATTATTCGCCAGCGGCCGCGAAATCATTCTGTGCGGCGACTGGAATATCGCGCACCAGGAAATCGATTTGAAAAACTGGCGCGGCAACCGCAAGAACTCGGGGTTTCTGCCGGAAGAACGCGCATGGCTGTCGCTTGTGTTCGACGAAGCCGGCTTTTCGGATGTGTTCCGTGCGGTGAATCAGGAGCCCGATCAGTACACGTGGTGGTCGAATCCTGGCCAGGCCGGGGCGAAAAATGTTGGATGGCGCATCGACTACCAGATCGCCACACCAGCCATTGCGCGACGCGCGCGAGCGGTTGCGATTTACAAGGAGCAGCGGTTTTCAGATCATGCGCCGCTGACGATCGATTACGACTTGGAAATCTGAGTCCTATATCATTCCTGCGGCAGGCGGGAATCCAGCGGCGCGCGTAAGCTTGCCCCCGAAATTCTGAATCGGGGACACTGGTCCCCGCCGCGGCCTGCCCTCGAATGCCTTAATCGGGGTGGGGACGACGGCAGTTCAAAATCATCCGCTCCAGTCGACTGGAAGGGCAGCCAATCATGACAAGCGCAGCAACGCAGGCGACCGGATGGAACAGATATCTCGCGGTATTCACGAATCCGCGCATGGCTGCGGCCCTGGTGCTAGGCTTTGCTTCCGGGCTGCCGCTGGCGCTTTCCACGGGAACACTGCAGGCGTGGCTCACCGTCGATGGCATCAACGTGAAAACCATCGGTTGGCTGACCTTGGTCGGCATTCCCTATACTTACAAATTCCTTTGGGCGCCGCTGTTCGATCGCTACCCGCCGCCCTTTTTTGACCGCCGCCGCGGCTGGCTCGTGATTATGCAATTGGCATTGGCGGTAGTTCTGTTCGCGATGGCCGCGCACCCACCGAGCGAATCGATCGCCAAGCTGGCGGCGCTGGCGGTGCCGCTTGCGGTATTTTCGGCATCGCAGGACATCGTCTTCGACGCCTATCGCACCGACCTTTTGCATGGCGTGGAGCGAGACGCCGGCAGCGCCAGCTCGCAGTTGGGATATCGCCTGGCCATGATCGTCTCGGGCGGGGTCGCACTGATTCTCGCCGATCGCTACCTCGGCTTTCCCGGCGTTTATACGCTGATGGGCGCAATTATGCTGGTCGCTGCCGGCGCGACTGCGCTATCGCCGCAGGTGACCGACTTGCCGCGCGCGCCGACTTCGCTGCGCGCAGCCATCGCCGAGCCGTTCCGTGAATTTTTCACACGCCGTGCCGCGTTATGGCTGCTCGCATTCACGATACTTTACAAAATCGGCGATGCCTTCGCGGTCAGCCTGTCGACGACTTTTCTGCTGCGCGGCATGGGTTTTTCGCTGACCGACGTTGGCACCGTCAACAAAGTGTTCGGCCTGATTGCGACGATTGTCGGGCTGCTGCTGGGCGGCCTGCTGATGGTGAAGCTGAAACTGTTTCGCGCGCTCCTGCTGTTCGGTCTCCTGCAGGCGGCGACCAATCTGCTTTATCTGTGGCTGGCGCTGGCCGGGAAATCCTATGGGCTGCTGGTCGCGGCGGTCGGGCTCGACAATCTGTGCGGCGGCATGGGCTCGGTCGCTTTCGTGTCGTTGCTGATGGCGCTATGCGACCGCCGCTTCACTGCAACGCAATATGCGCTGTTGTCGGCGCTCGCCGCAGTCGGGCGAGTGTACGTCGGCCCGGCGTCGGGCTATCTGGTCGAGTCGCTTGGCTGGCCGCCGTTCTTCATGCTATCGTTCATATTCGCATTACCAGGCGTGCTGCTGCTGTTGCCGCTGCGCCGCATCATCGAAAGCTATGGCGACGAGCGAGCGCTTCCTGCGTGATGGGCGTCAGTTGCGGGCGACCGATCCCTCCATCGCTCCAATCATGAGGCGGTAGGCATCCTGAATACTCGCTTCGAATTGGCCTAAATCTTCGTCCTCGCCGCCTGGAATTGCGGCATTGAGGTGTGCGACGTACCAAACGTCGTCGCTCAGATATTCCGTTGTTGTCTGGGTTTGCATTTGGAGGCCCTCCGGGCCGAAGCAGCGCAATCCTTATTCAATTTTCGTTGCAGTGCCGCACTTCGATTATCGGATTATCGCGTTCTCCCTTGAATCCGAGTATAAACCCGCTCAGGTTACTTTGATATCGCGCAAGCTTGTCTCACGTTCGACGCGATAGACCGCGAGCGTGCCGCGCAAGTTCGGCAAAACATCTATGATGTCGTCATCATGCATGACTACGCGTTCCAATATGCGCATGCCATAGTCGCGGCAGAATGATTCGAAGTCGGCGATCGTGCACAAATGGATGTTCGGCGTATCGAACCACTGATAGGGCAGCGAGCCCGAAACCGGCATGCGGCCCTTGAGCAATTCGAAGCGGTGTTTCCAGTAACCGAAATTCGGAAACGTCACGATCGCCTCGCGGCCCACTCTCAGCATTTCTTTCATGATCCGCTCGGAATGCCGCATCGCCTGCAAGGTTTGCGACAGGATCACGTAATCGAACGAGTTCGATTCGAAGCCGGATAGCCCGGTCTCGAGATCGTTCTGCAACACGTTCACGCCGTTTTTTGCGCACGCCAGAATGTTCTCGTCGGAAATCTCGACGCCATAACCCCTGATTTTACGTGTCGTGTTCAGGTAACGCAGCAGCGATCCGTCGCCGCAGCCAAGATCGAGCACTTTGGCGCCGGACCTGACCCAGCCGGCGATCGCCGCGAAATCGGGGCGCGATGCGGAAATCGCAAAATTGTCGTCTTCGCGCGTCATCAGATTTCGATGTTGTTCATGTAGGCACGCACCAGCTCGTGGTAATGCGCGTCTTCCATCAAAAACGAATCGTGGCCGTGATTCGAGGTGATTTGCGCGAAGCTGACATCGAGTTCGTTATCGAGCAGCGCCTTGACGATATCGCGCGAGCGGCCCGGCGAGAAGCGCCAGTCGGATGTGAACGCAAGCACCAGATACTTCGCCCTGGCGCCGCGAAAAGCAGCGCTCAGGTCACCGTTGTGAGCGCGCGCAGGGTCGAAATAATCGAGCGCCTTCGTCATCAGCAAATACGTGTTGGCGTCGAAGCTCGCGGCAAACTTGTCGCCCTGATAACGCAGATACGATTCGATTTCGAACTCGACGTCGTAACCGAAACTGTAGGCGCCCGAGCGCAAGCCGCGTCCGAATTTTTCGGCCATCGAATCATCCGACAAATAAGTGATGTGACCGAGCATGCGGGCAAGGCGCAGACCGCGGCGCGGCACGACCTCCTCTGCGCAAAAGTTGCCGCCATGAAAGTCCGGATCGGTCAGAATCGCCTGCCGCGCGACATCGTTGAACGCGATATTTTGCGCCGTCAGCTTGGGTGCGGCGGCGATCGCGATTGCATGACGCACTTGTTCCGGGCGGGAAATCGACCATTGCAAAGCCTGCATGCCGCCGAGGCTGCCGCCGATGATCGCCGCAAACCGGCTGATGCCGAAACGCTGCGCCAGACGCGCCTGCGTCTCGACCCAGTCTTCAACAGTCACCAGCGGAAATCCCGCCCCATACGTTTTGCCCGTGGCAGGATCGATGCTGGCGGGGCCGGTCGAGCCGTGGCAGCCGCCGAGATTGTTGACGCCAATCACAAAAAATCGCCCGGTGTCGATCGGCTTGCCGGGACCGATCATGTTGTCCCACCAGCCGCCGGATTTTTCCTGTCCGGCATAGTAGCCGGCGACATGATGGTTGCCGGACAAGGCATGGCAAACCAGCACCGCGTTCGAACGAGACGGGTTGAGCTCGCCATAGGTTTCATAGACGAGATCGTACTGGGCGATGCGCGCCCCGCTGGCGAGTACGATGGCGGAATCGAAATGCGCGGTCTGTGGAACGACGGCGCCGACCGACGAGGTTTCCTGCATTGGGAGATAGGAATATGGGGTCGCCGGAATTATAAGTCGAGGGCCAGAAAATCGCTCGACCCGGCGTACGCGGCGCGCTACCTAGGCATTGAGCTTTTCGAGCAGCGCGCGGGTTTTAGCGGGATCAGCGAGCTTCAGCATTCTTCTGGCCGAAGCCGTTACGTCGTGCAGCGACGATTTCAATACCTGCTGCTTGACCGTGAGCAGATGCGCCGGATGCATCGAAAAGTTGCGCAAGCCGAAGCCGAGCAGAAGACGCGTCAGCGACACATCACCGGCCATTTCGCCGCAGACCGAGATCGGAATATTGACCTTGCCGGCGGTCTTGATGATGTAAGCGACCAGATTCAGCACTGCCGGATGCAGCGGGTCGTACAGATGCGCAACCGCATCGTCGGTCCGGTCGATGGCGAGCGTGTACTGGATCAGATCGTTGGTGCCGATCGACAAAAAATCGAGCTTGCGCGCGAACATCTGTAATGCAAGTGCTGCCGCAGGAATTTCGATCATGCCGCCGACCGCCACGCTTTTGTCATAAGGCGTGCCCTGCTCATCGAGGGTGTGTTTGGCCTGCTCGATCAGTCGCAGCGTTTGATTCAGCTCGCCGATCGATGACAGCATCGGCACCAGCATTTTGATCTTGCCGTAATGCGAAGCCGCCAGCAGCGCGCGCAACTGGGTCAAGAACATGCCAGGCTCCGCCAGGCAAAGCCGGATCGCGCGCAGGCCCAGCGCCGGATTGGTTGCGACGCGCTCGACGCCGTTGATCTGCTTGTCGGCGCCGAGGTCGAGCGTGCGTATCGTGACCGGCATGCCTTCCATGTCGGCGGCGACCTTGCGATACGCCTCGAACTGCTCGTCCTCGTTCGGCAAATCGTCGCGATTCAGGAACAGGAATTCGCTGCGGAACAGGCCGATGCCGGTCGCGCCGCTTTCCC
>JBGTFJ010000011.1:0-5077 GCA_041747355.1 Burkholderiales bacterium | reverse complement strand
GCATGCAGGTTTCGGCGATCCCCATCAAGCCGGGGTGCTTGTGCACTTTTTTTAGCTGCTTCCAATATCTGAGACTTTCCGCCGAGATGTTCAGCAAGTCTTTTTTGGCGATCTTCAAATTTTGATCGCTGCTAAGGTTGTATCGAAGGACTTCGTCGCGAACAGTAGCGACGAAGTCCTCTCGGTCAGTGCCAAGGATTGAAACTATTTCCCTGATATCGTCTGGCGAAAATACACCCATCGTCTCAGCCGCGCAGCGGAGCCAACGGCAGAACTGTCATTCCGCCGACGCACATAAACTTGCCTTCGGCCGCGATGTACAAAACCAGATTCAGGTACGCCACGGCCTGCCGCGAAGACGAGATGCGCGGGTCGATCAAAGCGGACTCTAGGGCATGGCACATAGCTATCCAGCCGTCGGCGTTGTCGGTCTCATTGCGGATTTGATGCAGAAGTTCGGCCAGCCGTCGGCCAGTTTGGATTAAACTTTTGGTAACCATAATTGCGCCTCTCCGTTAGGTGCGTTTGTGGCCAGCCGGGCTCGCTGTTAGTAGCAGCTTGCCCGGCGCTATTTCCCGGATGCCCGTCCGGGTGCGGTTAAACTCTTTTCCTTATCGGTGTAGCGGCATGCGACACCGTTTTAGCGTCGCAATACCTCGCCCAATCGCGCATCATGAGCCGGCGTTTCTCGAACAGGTCGGCGCGGAAATAAGCGGCCTCTGCTTTATTTTTTACGACGTGCGCAAGCGCTGATTCCGCGACTTCGCGCGGGTAATTGGTTTGCTCTGCCGCCCAATCCCGGAATGACGAGCGGAATCCGTGAGCGGTTATGTCGCCGCGCCCCATGCGTTTCAGCACAGCCAGCATCGACATATTGCTTAGCGCCCGCCCCGGTTTCATTCCGGGAAACACGAACTCGGATATCTCCGCCAGTCGCATCTCATGAACGATTTCCACTGCCCGCGGTGATAGCGGAATGCGATGTTCGACGCCGGCTTTCATGCGGATGGCCGGTACGATCCAAACGTCGCCATCGATTTCCTGCCAGCTGGAGCCAATGACTTCGTTGGTCCGGGTCGCCGTCAGAATCAAAAATTCCAGCGCCTTGGCTCCGACGCCGGGTTGCTTGCGCAGCGCGATCATGAACTCGCTCATTCCCCGGTAAGGCAACGCCGGGAAATGTCTGGCGCCACTGGCCTTTGATCGCTTCGGTAGCAGTTTGTCGAGATGCGCGCGCCAGCGCGCAGGATTTTCGCCGGTGCGCAGACCGCGAACCGTCGCCCAACTCAGTATCGATTCAATGCGCCCTCTGAGCCGGCTGGCGGTCTCCGGTTTGCTTTTCCATATAGATTCGAGCGCCTTCACTAGAATCGCTGTGTCGACGCTCTGAACCGGCAGCGCACCGAATACCGGGTTCACGTAAGTCGTGATTGTGCTTTCCCATTGCGCCGCGTGCTTGACGTTATTCCAGCCGCTACGGTGCGCCGCAATGTAGGATTGCGCACATTGCGCGAACGTCATGGCGCGAGATGCCGATAGACGCGCTTCCGCACGTCGCCGGTTCCGTTCTTCTATCGGGTCGATGTCGTCAAGGATAAGCTTCCGGCAACTGGCCGCCTTGTCTCGCGCTTCGCTCAAACTCAAGGTATTCTTTGAACCTAAGCCCATTTCGCGAGCGCGGCCGTTCAGCGTGAACCTGAAAACCCATGATTTGCCGCCGGGTGTGACTTGCAGATACAGGCCGCCGCCGTCGGCGTAGTAGCCAGGCGTTTTTAATCGGTCGACCTTAAGCGCCGCTAACTTATTTACGAACCGTTGTCTTGTTCCGCCCAACTGATGTACCCCACTCTGTACCTATGACTTCAAGCCGGATACTGGCGTACATTGGCGAACGTGTCAACACAAAGGCGTATTGACGATATGTTCTAACGGTAGGATTTTACTGCTATTCTGGACTTCTGCGGACGTTGGCGAACGCGGCTAATGCGGCCACTCCTTCCGCCAGGATACCCTTCATCTTCCACTCAATGGCGGCCGCTCAAGCTTCTCCCGCCGACGGCAGCATCGAATCGCGCGTTGCTCACATGGCAAAAAAACTCCTCTGGCTGGTTTTGATCTGGGCTGCAAGTGTTATTACGCTCGGCGTAATAGCCTACGGTATTCGTTTGTTGATGAACGCTGGCACCTGAGGGTCCTGGCGAAATGTCCTGATGAACCTTTCCGAATAATCAGTTTGCAGTCTCAAAGAGGCCACCCATGCGTAAACGAATCATTGCGTCAACCCAGCAAAGTATCCTGCCGGCGGATCAGGATTGGTTGAACGTCGAGAGCCTGGCGGAGGTAGAAATAAGCTCGGAGGACGCAGCCTATCCGGTCGAAGCCGCGTTGCTGCCGGCGTCGCTGCCTGGTCCGGGTTTGGGGTGGCGCGCCGCCGGGCCCGGTAAACAGACGATCCGGCTTCTATTCACGCAACCGCAAAGGTTGCGGCGGATCTGGCTCCACTTCGTGGAGCCGGTCCGAGAACGCACGCAGGAGTACGTCCTGCGTTGCTCGCCCGATTCCGGGAAGTCGTTCCAGGAAATCGTTCGCCAGCAGTGGAATTTCAACCCGGCGAGCGCGAGCAGCGAGTCCGAAGATTACCGTGTCGATCTGCCGGGCGTCACTGTTCTCGAGCTCATCATTGTTCCGGACATAAGTGGCGGAGACGCCGTTGCTTCCCTTGCGCAGTTGCGGCTTGCTTAACTGACTGCCCCGGAGCAATGGCTAAATCGATGACAAGCAAGCCGGACAAGCCCGTCAAACCCATCAAAAAGATTCTGGTCGCCAACCGCAGCGAGATTTGCATCCGCGTCATGCGCGCCGCGGCGGAGATGGATATACGCACGGTTGCGATTTATTCCCATGAAGACCGCTTCGCGCTGCATCGCTTCAAGGCCGACGAAAGCTATCTGGTCGGCGCCGGCCAGAAACCGATTGCGGCGTATCTCGATGGACGCGACATTATTCGTATCGCTCGCGAAGCCAGGGTGGACGCCATACATCCCGGGTACGGCTTCCTGTCCGAGAATCCGGATTTCGCCGAAGCCTGCGCCCGCGCCGGCATCACCTTTATCGGCCCCAAACCCGATGTCCTGCGCATTCTCGGCGATAAAGTAGCTGCGCGCGCAGCCGCGCAAAAGGCCAAGGTGCCGGTGCTGCCGGCATCGGCTGCGCTGCCGCACGATTTGCGTCAGGTCGCGAAAATCGCCGGCAAGCTTGGCTACCCGCTGATGCTCAAGGCGAGCTGGGGCGGCGGCGGGCGCGGCATGCGCGTGATCGAATCGGAAGCCGATCTGCCGGCGCAAATCGAAACGGCGCGCCGCGAGGCGAAGGCGGCATTCGGAAACGACGAGGTCTTCCTGGAAAAACTTGTGGCGCGCGCTCGCCACGTCGAGGTCCAGATTCTCGGCGACCAGCATGGCAATCTGCTCCACCTGTTCGAGCGCGATTGCTCGGTGCAGCGGCGCAACCAGAAAGTCGTCGAGCGCGCGCCGGCGCTGTATTTGTCGGATGCGCAGCGGCAAATGCTTTGCGATGCGGCGTTGCGCCTGTGCCGGCAGGTCGATTATTCGCACGCCGGCACCGTCGAGTTTCTGATGGACGCCGATAGCGGCGAGTTCTATTTCATCGAGGTCAATCCGCGCATCCAGGTCGAGCATACGGTCACCGAGGAAGTCACCGGCGTTGATATCGTCAAGGCGCAGATCCGCGTCGCCGAAGGTCAGCGCCTCGGCGATGCCGAAGCAAAATTACCGACGCAGGAGCAGGTGAAGCTCAACGGCCACGCGCTGCAGTGCCGCGTGACGACGGAAGATCCGGACAACAACTTCACCGCCGACTATGGCAGGCTCGACGCGTATCGCAGTCCGGCCGGCTTCGGCGTCCGGCTCGATGGCGGCAGTTCCTATGCCGGCGCCATCATCACGCCTTACTACGACTCGCTGCTGGTCAAGGTCACGGCGTGGGCGCCGACGGCTGCCGAAGCCGTGGCGCGCATGGATCGCGCGCTGCGTGAATTCCGTATTCGCGGGCTTGCGACCAATCTGCAGTTTCTCGAAAACGTGATTCGCCACCCACTGTTCCGCTCTGGCGAATGCACGACACGCTTTATCGACACGACGCCGGCGTTGTTCCATTTCACGCGCCGCCGCGATCGCGCGACCAAGCTGCTGAAATTCATCGGCGACGTCGTCATCAATGGCAATCCGGAAATGAAAGGACGCCCGCAGGCCGATTCGACTGGCCTTACTGCTGGGCCGATAAAACCCGATTTCGATATAGCGGGAACGCCGCCGCCCGGCACCCGCGACCGGTTGCGCGAACTCGGCGCGGAAAAATTCGCGCTGTGGATGACGCAGCAAGAGCCAGTGCTGTTGACCGATACCACGATGCGCGATGCCCACCAATCGCTGTTCGCCACGCGCATGCGCACGCGCGACATGCTCGAGATCGCGCCGTACTACGCGCATTTGCTGCCGCAGTTGTTTTCGCTCGAGTGCTGGGGCGGCGCGACCTTTGACGTGGCGCTGCGTTTCCTCAAGGAAGACCCGTGGGAGCGGCTCGCGGGTTTGCGCGAAAGCGTTCCCAATATCCTGTTTCAGATGCTGCTGCGCGGATCGAACGCGGTCGGTTACACGAGCTACGCCGATAACGTCGTGCAGCATTTCGTGCAGCAGGCGGCGGCAGCCGGCATCGACGTGTTCCGCGTATTCGATTCACTGAACTGGGTCGAGAACATGCGCGTCGCCATCGATGCGGTGCGCGAAACCGGCGCGCTGTGCGAAGGCGCGATCTGCTATACCGGCGACCTGTTCGACACCAGCCGGCCCAAGTACGACCTCAAATATTACGTGACGATGGCGCGAGACCTCGAGCGCGCGGGCTGCAACGTGCTCGGCATCAAGGACATGGCAGGTGTGTGCCGGCCGCGCGCGGCCCATGCGCTGATCACCGCGCTCAAGGAGGAAACAGGCTTGCCAATCCACTTCCACACCCACGATACCAGCGGCATTGCGGCAGCCAGTGTGCTGGCCGCGAT
>JBGTFJ010000010.1:0-7961 GCA_041747355.1 Burkholderiales bacterium | reverse complement strand
TCCCCGGCAACATTGGCATGCTGGGCAGCGATTACGCCGGGTATTTTCCGGTCGAAGATGCGCGCGCCCTGGCCGTCCTGCTTGAACGGGCCGAATTCGACGCCGGATTCTATCGGCTGCTGCGGAAACAATGCGCTGCGCGGCGATCACTGGTAACGCCTGCACGCGAACGCGCGGCGCTGAAACGGCTGATCGCCGAGTTCAGCTAAAGAACCGCTGAACCGAGCGTCACGACAGCGATGGTCAAAAAACCCAGCGCCAGATTGATCGCGACGAGTTTGCGGATTTGCGCCAGCGCTTCGCCCCCCGCTTGCCAATCCTGCGCCTCGACAGCGCGACGCAGTTTTTTGAATGGCGCGGAGCGGATGTGGCCGAAGATCGCCATCATGACGAGGCCGATCGCCAACATCGCGTGCACATGAATTCCGATCGCGCCAAATCCGCCGAGCAGCACGATCATCGCGATGCCGCTTGCCAGGATCAAGACGATCGCGAGCGATACCCACGCGAAAAAGCGCTGTAAAGTCGCGTCCCATAGCGGCAGGCGCAACGGCGGCGCCAACGTTTGCCCCGCAGCGGGCCGCAGGGCGAAGTAGGCGAAGAACATGCCGCCGACCCAGATCACGACGCCGGCCAGATGCAAGAAAAGCGCGATATGCAGGACCATGGTCAGAACGGCAGCTCAGTCGAATGTGGTGTTGGCGAAATCAGCTCGCGCACCGGGGCGAAACTTCTGCGATGAATGTCGCAGACGCCATGCGTGCGCAACGCCGCCAGATGCTCGCGCGTGCAATAGCCCTTGTGCTGATCGAAGCCATATTCCGGATAGCGGATATGCATGGCGCGCATCACGGCATCGCGCCCGGTCTTGGCGAGTATCGACGCCGCCGAAATCTGCGGCACGCACGCGTCGCCCTTGACGATCGCCCGCGACGGAAACAGCGTTTCCGGGCAATGCAGACCATCGACGCAAACTTCGGCAGGCAGCACCGGAATCTGCCCGATCGCGCGCTTCATTGCCAGCAGGCTGGCGCGAAGAATATTGATGTTGTCGATCTCCTCGACGGTCGCCGCGGCGATCGCCCACGCCAGCGCATGCGACTTGATCTCGATTGCCAGGCGCTCGCGCTCGGGTTCGCTCAGGACCTTGGAATCGGCGAGCCCGTCGATTTTTCGCGCCGGATGCAGCACGACGCAGGCGGCAAAAACCGGCCCCGCCAACGGGCCGCGGCCGGCTTCGTCGACGCCGCACAGTAACGTCAGATAGCGGTGAACGATCATTCGCCTCCTAACGTCTGCCCTATCTCGTTCGCTGGTCGGCCGCTCACGCCGCTCTTTCGCCGGCAGACGATAACATCGGCAGGATAGCTTCCGCAGCTTTCTGCGTCGTGTTCTGTTTCAGCACGCGATGCAGGGCGCGAAATTTGTCCTCGATTCGCCGCCGCGACGCTGCGTCGCTTAGCAGCTCGACCAGAGCGTGGCTGAGATTGGCGGGCGTCGCCGCTTCCTGAATCAGTTCAGGCACGACAAACTCATTGCTCAGGATGTTCGGTAAGCCGACATAG
The DNA here is from genome assembly GCA_041747355.1 of Burkholderiales bacterium. Taxonomy (GTDB): domain Bacteria; phylum Pseudomonadota; class Gammaproteobacteria; order Burkholderiales; family JACMKV01; genus JACMKV01. Next base: position 6,396 of record JBGTFJ010000010.1, on the reverse strand, counting down.
GGAAGCGATTGGGTCCGCCGGATGAGCCAGGCGCTCACAGCCGGCATTTTATACGTGATCACCATGGGGCGTTTCAACAACGCGGCTTCAAGCGTCGCGGTGCCCGAAGCGACGAGCACGATATCGGCCGCCGTCATCGCGGCATACGCCTCCCCGCGCAGCACGGTTATGGCAAGTTCGGGCGCATAAGCCACGCGAGCGCGTTCGAACAGCGCAATCGTCTCATCGCTGACCAGCGGGGCGACAAAATGTACGCTGGATATTCTTCGGGCAACCAGCCGTGCCGCCTGAGCGAACAGCCCGGCGAGTTGTTCAACTTCGCTCTGCCGGCTGCCGGGCAGCAGGGCGATGACAGTCGCCTGCTCCGGCAATTGCAGTTGCCTGCGCGCGGCGGCGCGATCCGGCGCCTCCGGCAACACATCGGCCAGCGGATGCCCGACATACGCGACAGGCACGCCGGCTTTCTCGTACAGCGTCGCTTCGAACGGAAACAGCACCAGCATTTTGTCGACCGCGCGCTTGATCTTGTGGATGCGCTCGCCACGCCACGCCCAGATCGATGGGCTTACATAGTGCACGGTCGCAATCCCGTGCGACTTCAGTGCGATCTCGAGGTCGAGATTGAAATCGGGCGCGTCGATGCCGATAAAAATAACGGGCGGTTGCGCGATGAAACGATCACGCAGCCTGCGGCGGATACTCACGATTTCTAGATAGTGCCGCAGCACTTCGACATAGCCGCGCACGGCGAGCTTCTCCATCGGAAACCAGACCTGCATGCCAGCCGCCTGCATTCTGGGGCCGCCGATCCCGACAAACTCCAGGTCCGGTCTGTATTCGTGCATCGTCGCGATCAGATGACTGCCGAGCAAATCGCCCGACGCTTCGCCGGCGACAATGCCTATCCTGAGCGGCGCGGCCAAAATCTCAGGGCCGCGTCAGGACAAGCTGCGCATTCGAAATCCTTCCTTTGCACGCTTTGTGCACGCCATGATCCGCTATTCGCCATTTGGCGTTCTGCATTTGCCTTTCGCTCTTCGCGCTAGCGAATAATGCCACGCCCGGACGCCGCCAGAAAATCAAGCAGCGGTGCAAGCTCGGGGGCGTCTGCCAATTCCGTTTGCAGCCTCTGCTTTGCCTCAACGAGCGGCAGCCCGGATTTATAAAGCGTTTTGAACGCGCGTTTAATGCGCGCGATCGCGGCGGGGTCGAACCCGCGCCGCTTCAGCCCTTCCGAGTTGATGGCGCGCGGCTCGGCCGTATTGCCGGCGGCTGTCACATACGGCGGGATATCCTGCAGCACGATGCTGCCCATCGCGGTAATGGAATGCGCGCCGATATGGCAAAACTGATGGACCGCGGTAAACGCGCCGAGAACCGCAAAATCGCCGACGTGCACATGGCCGGCAATCTGCGCGTTGTTGGCGAAGATCGTGTGGTTGCCGACCTGGCAATCGTGCGCCAGATGGACATAGGCCATGATCCAGTTATCGTCGCCGAGGCGTGTTATGCCGACGTCCTGCACGGTTCCACGGTTGAACGTGCAGAACTCGCGTATCGTGTTGCCGTCCCCGATTTCGAGCCGCGTCGATTCACCTGCATACTTTTTGTCCTGCGGCGCTTCGCCCAGCGATACGAATTGATAGATGCGATTGTTGCGGCCGATGCGGGTATGACCGGTAATCACCGCATGCGCGCCGACGCGCGTACCGCGGCAGATTTCGACGTGTTCGCCGATCAACGTATAGGCGCCGACCTCGACATCCTCATCGAGCCGGGCGGCGGGATGAACAATCGCGGTCGCATGAACGAGACCGCCCTCGCGAGTCACTTAAGGCTCCGTACCGTGCAAAGCAGTTCGGCTTCGGCGACCAGCACACCGGCGACTTCAGCGCGCGCCTGGAACTTCATCAGGCCGCGTTTATTGCATATGCTTTGCACGTGCAGATACAGTTGGTCGCCCGGACTCACCGGTTTTTTGAAACGCGCCTTATCGATGCCGACGAAGTAATACACGGACTTGTCGTCGGGTTTCACCCCGGCCGTGCGAAACGACAGGATGGCCGCGGCCTGGGCAAGCGCTTCGATCACCAGCACACCGGGCATGACCGGATGATGCGGAAAATGGCCGACGAAAAAGGGTTCGTTCATGCTGACGTTTTTCAGCGCCTTGATCTGCTTGCCCGGCTCGCACTCGAGTACGCGGTCGACCAGCAGCATTGGATAGCGATGCGGCAGGTGTTCGAGAATTTCGTGGATGTCCATCATGACTCGCGTCGCTCCGTCAGTTTTTTTTCGAGCTCGCGGACCCTTTTCGTCAACTCGTCGAGATGACGCAAATGGACGGCGTTCTTGAGCCAGTCGCGATGCAGCTCGAACGGATAAAGGCCGCCGTAATGCCCAGGCGCCGTAATCGACTTGGTGATGGTGGCGGCGCCTGCGATATCGACGTGATCGGCTATTTCGATATGTCCGCTGATGCCCACGGCGCCGCCGATCCGGCAGTGACGCCCAATCTTCACACTGCCGGCGATACCGGTACACGCGGCGATCGCCGTGTGCGCCCCGATGCGGACGTTGTGGCCTATTTGTATCTGGTTGTCGAGCTTCACGCCTTCTTCGATCACGGTATCGTCCAGCGCGCCGCGATCGATCGTCGTGTTGGCGCCTATTTCGACGTCATCGCCGATGATGACACGTCCGATCTGCGGAATTTTTAACCAGCGCTGGTCCTCGAGCGCAAGACCAAAACCATCCGCGCCAATGACCGCCCCGGCATGCAGAATCGTGCGCTTGCCGACGCTGCAATCATCATAGACCGTGACATGGGGGTAGAGCCTGGCCGACTCGCCTATCTTCACACCGGCGCCGAGAACGCAGCCGGCTCCGATGATGGCGTGCTCGCCGAGCCGGCTGCCAGCGCCTATACACGCATGCGCGCCGATATGCACCGATGCCGGCACTTCAACCGAAGAGTGCACGACGGCGCCAGGATCAATTCCCGCAAGCGGTCGCCGCGGCGGATTGAGCAACGCGCAGACGCGCGCGAAGTATGCTGCCGGATTGGCGCATACGATGCGCGGCAATGCCGTCGCCTCGTGCAGTGCTTCGTTCAGAATGACCGCAGCCGCTTTGGTGTTATCGAGTGCTTTGCGATAGCGCTGGTGGGTAACGAACGTCAATTCCTCGTTGCCGGCGCGTTCGATCGGTGCGACCTGCCGGATGCCGGCCTCGCCGATCGCACGCCCGCCGAATCGTTCGACAAATTCAAAGAGGCGCCAGACTTTTTGCATCGGAGGAACCGTGCGAACTGGAGATCGCCGTGCGAGCCGTGACGCTTGGTGCTGACGCGACCGGTTATTTTTCGCCGCTAAGCGCCTTGATGACTTTGTCGGTGATGTCTATGCGCGAGCTTTTGTAGACTGCTTCCTGCAGGATCAGGTCGAACTGCTCAGCTTCAGCGATGGTCTGGATAACCTTGTTGGCGCGCTCGAGCACGGTAGCCAGCTCCTCGTTCTTGCGCAAATTCAGGTCTTCGCGAAACTCGCGCTGCAGACGCTGAAAATCGCGGTTGATGCGCGCCAGATCCTGCTCCTTGTTGCGGCGCTCGCTCTCCGACATCGTCACCGATTCTTTTTCGAGCGCGGCTTGCAGATCCTTGGTCTGCTTCGCTATTTTCTGCAGTTCCTGTTCGCGCGTCGCGAATTCCTTCTCGAGCTTTTTCAGCGCTTTGACCGCCGGCACCGCTTCACGGAACACCCGCTCGGTATTCACAAAACCAACCTTGGCATCGGCTGCATGGACCGTCGTCGTAGCCGACCCGCCTGCCAGCAATGCCACTACCGCGAGCGTGGAAAAAATCTGTTTCACGATAAACCTCCTGTTTAACTGCTCGACTGAATACTTCAGGCAGACATCAGAATGCCGTGCCGAAAACGAATTGAAAGCGCTGTACCTCGTCGCCCGGCTTGTCATTGATCGGCTGGGCGATACTGACTTTCAGCGGGCCGACCGGTGAAACCCAGGCGACAGCGATACCGACGGAATAACGCAATTCGCCAAAGCTGAAGCTGTCATCGACGGTGCCAGCGTCGACGAACGTGCTCATGCGCAATGATTTGTCGTTGGTCACGCCGGGGAACGGAAACAACAATTCGGCGTTGCCGACAATCCGGTAGCGACCACCGAGCGCGTCACCGTTGGTATCGCGCGGACCGAGCGAGCTGGTGTCGTAACCGCGCACCGAGTTGTTGCCGCCGGCGAAAAAGTTTTTGAAAAATGGCAAGGGCGTGTCGCCATAACCACCGCCCGCCCCCAGTTCGCCGTTCAGCAGCAGCGTGAAAATCCGGCTCAGCGGGAGATATTTCTGATGCTGATACGACAGCTTGTAATACTTGAGGTCGGCGCCCGGCAAACCGATTTCGGCCGATACGCGCTGCAGTGAGCCGCTGGTCGGGTAGATCGCACTGTCGCGGCCATCGCGGGTGAAGCCGATGCTGCCGAGCAACGTCGAATTATCGTTGCCGAATGTGGTGACGAAATCCTTGAAACGCTGCGGGCTGTCGGCGAATACATCGAGCTCGGTGTTTTCGTAGGCGAGGCCGTAATTCACCGTATCGCGCTCGGAAATCGGCACGCCAAAACGAACGCCGCCGCCGAGCGTCGATGTGCGGAAGCTGCCGACCGACAGCGAAGTGGGATCGACGTCGCGCCTGTAAAGATCGAAGCCGCGGCTGATGCCGTCGACCGTGTAATACGGATTCGTGTATGAGATGGAATAGACCGAATTGATGCGGCCGCTATTGACTTGCAGCGACAACTGGTTGCCGGAACCGAACACGTTGTTTTGCGCGATCGAGCCGCTCAAAATCACGCCGTCCGAGCTCGACAGGCCGGCGCCCAGCAGAATATTTCCGGTCGGCCGTTCGACCACGCTCATGTTGATATCGACCTGATCGGTCGTCGCCGGAACCGCCGGCGTCTCGACGTTGACCTCGGAAAAGAATCCGAGCTTGTCAACGCGCTGTTTCGAGCGATTGAGTTTTTCGGCCGAATACCAGCCGCTTTCCAGTTGCCGCAATTCGCGGCGGATCACCTCGTCGCGCGTCCGCGTGTTGCCGGAGACGTTTATTCGCCGGACATAAACGCGGCGGCCTGGATCGACGAAAAACGTGAACGAAACCTGCTGATTGGCTTTATCGAGTTCGGGCGCGGCGTTGACGTTGGCGAAGGCATAACCGTCGTCGCCGAGGCGATCGCTGATCAGCTTGGTCGATTCGGTCAGAAGCTGGCGCGAAAACACCTCGCCGGGTTCGAGCTTGATCAGCTTGCGCAATTCTTCTTCGGGGACCAGCAGCTCACCGGCCAGCGAGACATCCGCCACTGTGTATCTGGGCCCTTCGGTAACGTTGACGGTGATATAGATATCCTTCTTGTCCGGCGTGATCGAGACCTGCGTGGAATCGATGTTGAACTCCAGATAACCGCTGTCCATATAGAACGAACGCAGCGCTTCCAGATCGGCAGAGAGTTTTTGCCTGGAATACTGGTCGCTGCTGCTGAACCAGCTGAACCAGCCCGGCGTGCTGAGCTTCATCAGATCGAGCAGCTCATCCTCTTTGTATGCCTGGTTGCCGACCAGATTGATCTGCTTGATCTTGGAGACTTCGCCTTCCACCACATTGAACACGACGCTGACACGATTGCGCTCCAATTCGGTGACGGTGGTCGTCACCGAGACGGCATACTTTCCCCGCGCAATGTACTGGCGCTTCAATTCCTGGGTGGCTTTATCCAGCGCGCCCTTGTCAAAGATGCGTGCCTCGGCCAGCCCCGCATATTTCATATTATCCTTGAGCTGATCCTTGGGAAAATCCTTGACCCCGTTGACTTCGATGCTCGCAATGGAGGGGCGCTCGCGCACCTGCACGATCAGCACGCCCCGCTCTACTTTCAGCAGCACATCCTTGAAAAATCCGGTGGCATACAACGCACGGATCGCTGCAGCGGCCTGTTGATCATCCATGGTATCGCCGACCTTGATCGGCAGATAGCTGAATACCGTGCCGGCTTCGGTACGCTGTATGCCTTCGACACGAATATCCCTGACGGTGAACGGCTCGATCGCCCAGGCTGAAGAAACGCAAAGCAGGGTGAGCAGGCCTGCCGTTTTAAATAAATTCATTGTTTAACCTGAAACAAGGCGATTTACATCGTTATAGATAGCGAAGACCATCAACGTACCGAGCAGTGCGATGCCGATCTTCTGGCCGAATTCCCAAGCTTGCTCGGAGACCGGACTACCCTTTACCAATTCAGCGACATAATACAGCAAGTGCCCCCCATCCAATAAGGGAATGGGCAGCAGATTCAACACTCCGAGACTGATGCTGATCA
>JBGTFJ010000009.1:0-1795 GCA_041747355.1 Burkholderiales bacterium | reverse complement strand
GATCGATCAGCGCGCCGCTTTCGTCGCGCGCGATCGCGTTGATGGTGAGGTCGCGGCGCTGCAAATCCTGTTCGAGCGTGACGTCAGGTGCTGCATGCACGACAAAACCTGTATAGCCAGGCCCGGTTTTGCGTTCGGTGCGCGCCAACGCATGTTCTTCGTGCGTTTCGGGATGCAGAAAAACCGGAAAATCCCTGCCGACCGGCTTATAGCCGAGTCGCGTCATCTGTTCCGGCGTGGCGCCGACGACGACGAAATCGCGATCCTTGACCGGCAGGCCGAGCAATTCGTCGCGTACGGCGCCGCCGACTTCGTAGATCTGCATTAAGCCGTAGCGCGGGTCATCACGTCACTGGCCGCTTGTTCCACGCCCCGCCGTCGAGCGCATGTCGTCGTAATCGGATTTTACCGGGCGCAGGTAAGCGGGCACGACGACTTCGATCGAAGCCGGTGTTATGCCGAACGGGAAAGCGCAGCCGCCTGCACTTGCGTCCGGGCAGACGTTGTCGACTTGCATCGAGTGATAATTGTCGCGCGTCATCAGTTTGACGGGTAGCCACTCCATCGCCGTCGCCTGCCAGTACGAGAGTCGGTCATTCAGGCCGACGATGCGGCGCGGATGACCGGCAGCGCGGCCTGCGTACGCGACGAGTTCGCGCAGCGTGTAAACGCTCGGACCGCACAGATCAAAGCTCTGGCCAGCGGCGGTGGGCACGAGCAGGCTTTCCACAAAAGCGCGCGCGACATCTTCGACGAACACTGGCTGAAAGCGGGCGCGCGGGCAAGCCAGCACTATGACCGGCAGCCATTTGGCCAGCACCGCGAACATGTTCAGAAAGCTGTCGCCCGGGCCGAAAATTACGGATGGACGAAACACGGTGACGCCGACGCCGCTTCCCGACCCCGACTGTGAACTGGCGCCGGCGGCCCGGCGCAACAGCGCTTCGCCCCGCCCCTTCGAGCACAAGTATTCGCTGGGCGCGTTCGGGCCCGCGTTCAACGCGCTCATGTGCAGCAGGCGGGCGACGCCGGATTTGACGCAAGCTGCGGCGATCTTGCGCGGTAATTCGACGTGCGTCGCTTCGAAGGCGCCCTCGTGCCTTTCGTGCAGGATGCCGATCAGATTGATGACGGCGTCGCAGCCGGCGGTCAGCTTTTCGAGGGATTGCTGATCGTGCACGTTGGCGTTTACGACGTCGACTGTCGGCAGCACGATCAGATGCTTCGCACGCTCGCGGTTGCGCGTCGGCACGATAACTTTGATGCCGCGCGTCGCGAGCCGGTGGACGATGTGACGCCCGACGAAACCGCTGCCGCCGATCACGCAAACCCTGGAAATATTCATAAGCGAACGGCTACGATGATTTAAGCAGGCTTCGTCGCGAAGGTGGCGCCTTAGCTTGATCGCGCGGATTCGAGCTGAACAGATTGAAGACGACAGGGATGCTGAGGGCGAGGTTAAATCCGGTCATCCATTTGCGAATCGTCCGATCGGACTCGATTATGGTAAAGCGGCTTTCGTAGCTGGCAAGCGCGGTGCGACAACACGCACTTTTTCTTCTGACGCTCCTGCTTCTCTCAGCGCTTCATACGCTCCTGAAATCACGGTCGGCAAGGCGAAATGGTAGCACACGCCTGCTATAAAATCGGTTCCGTGCCAGGGAGTCAGACCTTCTTGCCGCGCCGCCTAAAGTAACTCATCCGTCTTTTTGATTTGAGACTGGCTCGGCTGCAGCGCCGGGCTCGCTTCAGTGGGAGCGACCGCCGAGGCCGCCGGCGGCACGACCGCCTGATC
>JBGTFJ010000008.1:0-5941 GCA_041747355.1 Burkholderiales bacterium | reverse complement strand
TTCGATCTGAAACACGCCGAGGGTGTCGGCCTTTCGCACCATCTCGTAGAGTGATTCGTCGCCTTCCGGAAGATCCGCCATGCTCAGTTTTTTTCCGCGATAGTTCGATACAAGATCAAGCGCGCGGCGGATCGCCGACAACATGCCGAGCGCGAGGCAATCGACTTTCATCAAGCCCAGCGATTCGAGATCGTTTTTTTCCCACTGGATGACGGTACGCTTTTCCATTGCCGCGTTTTCGATCGGCACGAGCCGCGACAAGCGCTCGCGCGAAATCACGAAGCCACCGGTATGCTGCGACAGGTGGCGCGGAAAGCCGAGCAACTGCTGCGTGATCGCAAGCACGCGCGTGACCACCGGGTTTTTGGGATAGAAACCGGTCTCGCGCAGACGCTGCGCCAAAGCATCGCGGTTGTCCCACCAGGCGAGCGATTTGGCGAGACGGTCGACTTGCGCCAGATCCATTCCCAAAGCCTTGCCGACATCGCGCAACGCGCTTTTTGGCCGGTAAGTAATGACAGTTGCGGTCAACGCAGCACGCTCGCGGCCGTATTTTTGGTAAACGTACTGCATGACTTCTTCGCGCCGCTCGTGCTCGAAATCGACGTCGATGTCGGGCGGTTCATCACGCTCGGCCGAAATGAATCGTCCAAACAGCATGTCCAGGCGCTCCGGATCGACTTCGGTGATGCCGAGGCAATAACAGACGACGGAATTCGCCGCTGAGCCGCGCCCCTGGCACAGGATGTCTTGCTTTCGCGCAAACTTGACGATGTCATAAACGGTCAAAAAATACGGTTCGTAGCCGAGCTGGGCGATCAGCGTGAGCTCTTTTTCGATCAGCGTCCGGGCTTTCTGAAGGTCGCAGATTTTGCCTGAAGCGATCCTGCTCTGCAGCCCAAACTCGACTTCCTTGCGCAAAAAACTGTGCGGCGTTTCTCCCGCGGGCACGATTTCTTCCGGATATTCGTAGCGCAAACTATCGAGAGAAAAATGACAGCGTTCAGCAATGGCCAGCGTTCCTTCAAGCCATGCGGCTGGATAGATCGCCGCGAGCATGGATAGCTGACGTAAGTACCGCTCGCCGTTCGAATAGAGCGCAAGCCCCAGCTCGGCGAGCGGGCGCTTCAAGCGGATCGCGGTCAGCGTGTCCTGCAACTCGCGTCGCTCGCGCTTGTGCATGTGGACATCGCCGGCGGCAACCACGGGTACGCCCGCTTTTTCAGACAGCGACGCAATGCGGGCAATACGTTGCGCATTTTTGCCATCGGACAGCAACTCGGCCACGATCCAGACGCGATCGATAAATACCTGTTTGAGCCAGTCGGTTGTCTCCAGCCCGGGCTCATCGTCAGGCAACCATAAGGCGAGGCAGCCGGGAACGCCGTTTGCCAAATCGTCACGCGTCAATCGATAGGCGCCTTTGCGCGCTTTGCGCCGCCCATAGCTGATCAGCTCGCATAGATTGCCGTAGCCGTCGCGATCGGTCGCCAGCAGGATAATCTTAAGATCAAGATCGCGGGATTTACCGCTTGCGGTTAGCCTGAACTCGCTGCCGATGATGAGTTTGAGCTGACAGTCTTTGGCTATCTCGTGTGCGCGCACGACGCCGGCGACCGAGCATTCATCGGTCAGTGCAAGCGCCGCATAGCCGAGCGCCGAGGCCTGCCTGACGAGCTCGTCGGGATGCGACGCGCCGCGCAGAAAGCTGAAATTGGAAATACAGTGAAGTTCGGCGTATTGCATGTTTCATCCGCAAATGCCGTGCACAAACCACGCGCCATTCGTGAGATCCATAAAAATCCAGAAGCGCGATCCGTGTAGATCAGAAGCGATGAAATAATCGCGAGCGACATCGCGGCCATCCCACCAGCCGCCTTCGATGCGCTCGGGGCCGGCGACAAGATCAAGCGCCTGCCGTTCATCCAGTCGGCGCGGTTCGTCAAGCAGCCACAACGGGCGCTGGTTCGCCGGGGAGTTCGTCGAACTATTTTTAGCATCGGTTGCGCGCCAGGCAAGTTCGGGCCGATGATCGGCATGCAGATGCAAACGGCATAACGCTTCATCACCAAGTCGGGCGCGTAAACGATCGAGCAAAGTAACGCCGTCGGGTGCTTCGGGAAATAAAGAAAAATTGCGCGGCGCAAGCGCGGGAACTTCATCAGCAGTAAGTGCGATCGCTTCGACACGTTGCGGCAGCAAAACGCGCGCGAGGCGTTCGCTCCATAGAGCAAGCAAGTGATCGGCATCGCGGCTGGGAGTGATCAGATTGAGCGTCACTTCGGTTGTTTGAACATCATGATGTTTTAGCGCCAGGCGCAACCGCGTAACTCCGGCATTTCTTGCCCGCAACCACCCGACTAATTCAAATACCAGGCGCCGCAATGCGAATAGCAAGGCTCCTGTGTCCTCGACTGGCGCCAGCAATTCGAGCCCGGTATCAAAGCGGGACGGAGCCGTGAAAAGCGGCTGCGGATCAGGCAACAGGCCAAGCGCGCGATCGAGTTCATCGAGCAGGCCCTGGCTATAACGGCGCGCGACGGCAGCGCGAGGCAGCGCGAGGTATGCGCCAATACTGCTTATGCCGGCTTGCGCCAGATCGGAAATCGCGTCGGGCGAACAGTCGAGCAACGCAAGCGGCAGTGGCGACAACGCGGCCGACAAAGCATCGGCTTCGATTACGGTAAGCGGCTTCCTTGCGCGAGCGAGGATGGAGGCCGCTACTGGTGTTGCCGCGTTTGCTATGACGAATTCATAGCCAAGCTCGGCCAATCCACTCCGGATTTTACGCAGCAGGTTTTCGAGACCGCCGAATAATCGAAAGCATCCGCCGATTTCGAGCAACACCGCTTGCACGCCGATGCTGACAGTCGGCGTGAACTGTCCGGCCCATGCGGCGATGCCAGAGAGCACCGCGGCTTCAGCTTTCTCGTCACGCGCTTTGAGTTGCAGAGCGGCGCACAGCGCCTGCGCTGCCGAGACTCGCATGCCCGGCATGATGCCGGAAGCTGCGGCTTTGCGATTACACGCGAGTATCGACGGTTGCGTAGTAGCGCTCGTCACCGCGAGCGGCAGCGATGTGGCGCTCGCGCGGCAAAACACTTGCAGCGGAAGATTGGGAAAATTTATGCACGTCCACAACATGATCGACGTAATCGACGTTTAACGCGACGTTCAGCGATACTGGCGCCACCCAGCCGCCGCCGCGCCGTTTAATTACATGCACTTGCAAGTTGCGGTCCGCTGCATTCAAGCGCATGCGCAGCGGCGCCGGACTGGCATCGGCAGCGCGATCGGCAGCAGTAAATTGCACTCCCCAGGTTTTTCCGGCTTCAGCGGCCGATTGCAAACGACGCGCGATACGTTCAGTGAGCGTTGGCAACCAGCAAAGCACCGCTCCGCAAGACCCTGAACGCAACGTCTGCTCAGCCACCCACAACTTGTCATTCGGATCGGAAACGCGAATCCACAGAAAGTGCGAAAGCGCAATGCCGTGCTGGACCAGAGCCGGCGCGTAAGGAATATGCGGGGGTGCTACGAATATCACCTGGCGATTCGCGCGCGAGAGCCCGGCCAGCGCCGGCAGAACCAGCCGAAGCTCGCCTATCCCCTGCCGCTCGAGTATGAGTTCAGAGAGTGCTCCGCGCGGCCAGCCGCCTCCTGGAAGCGCCGCATCGAGTTCGGGAAATCCGCTGGCAATACCGTCCTCGGGCTGCGCGAGGCTGTCGCCCGACCAGACATCGGCACGATTGAGGACGGCTTGCAGAACAGGTTTCATGACGCAAAACGGCAAGAGATCGGTTATTCATTCGCTTGAAATATGAGTCCTGCGCCCGAAACCATCGATGTAAAAACGGGAACGACGTTGTCGTGTTGCGCCGGGATTGTCGGTATGCAGCAGCTTCCTATCAGTGATTTCTGAACAATATCGACTTCATCAAACACGAGTTTCGAGCGCGTTATTTCGTTTTGTTCCTCGCAACGAGGGCTTGCGTAAAGAAGTCGAATTTGTTTGCCCGGAAATCCTGCCGAGCTTTATCAGGCGCGCTTCGATAGCGGCTTTGCTGCGTTCATGCTTGGCTGCGAGTTCTTGGGTTGGAGTGCCCGCATCGAAGCCTTTGATCAACTCGCCATCTTCCTGATCGAGCCAGGGTTCGCCAGCTTTGCCGGGCACGTTTTTTTGCCGCTGCTCGCGTTCGTGAAGCTGTTCCAGCGCCTGCAGCGTTTGGAAGAGCGCACGAATGATTTTCGGATGGTTATAAGGACTGGCATCGGCAAAGATTTCGCCTGTCACCGGATCGCCTCCATTGGCCAGCGCTTGAATGATATGCATCGTATCGATCGTTTTCATGGTTCTCCCCTTGATTGACTCACGTCGAAAGCAGCTACAGCACGCTGCGGATGATTCCCACTCCCAGCCCTTCGATCACCAAGGTATCGCGCCGTAGATCGATCGCGATAGGCGCAAAGTCAGGGTTCTCGGCGAGCAATTGCACTTGCGATCCACGCCGCTTGAAGCGCTTGACGGTGACTTCGTCGTTGATGCGCGCCACTACGATCTGCCCCGTACGCGCTTCGGTAATCCGATGCACGGCGAGCAGGTCGCCATCGAGAATTCCCGCATCGATCATGCTGAGTCCGCGCACCCGCAAAAGATAATCGGCGCGAGGTTTGAACAAAGCGCTATCGAGTTGATAACGGCCTTCGATGTGCTGCTCAGCAAGGATCGGTTGACCCGCCGCAACCCGTCCGACGATGGGCAGGCCGGCGCCGTACTTGAGGCGAATGCCGCGCGATGCATTGGGCGAAAGTTCGATCAGCCCCTTTCTAACCAGCGCCTTGACGTGCTCTTCGGCGGCATTGACCGAGCGAAAACCCAGCGCCTGCGCGATTTCGGCGCGCGTCGGCGGATAGCCGGTCGTCTCGATTTGCGAGCGGATCAATTCGAGGATTTCAGCTTGCCGGGGTGTGACGTCAACCATGGCTGGCTCATCTCTGTATATGGTCTGTATATAAGTACAGTTTCTGTAACTATATACAGCTATGAGCGCGAAATCAAGCGGCAAAATCCTGGCTGGATTTCGGGCCGCGGCCGGTAGTCGAATGCGGATGCCCAAATACGCGAAACCTCCAGACAAACCGAGGCTTTCGGAACGCGTCAGGCGATTGGGTAAAAAGCCCCTCGCAGGACCGCTGCGAGGGGCTCGAAAACGTCAATCCAGGGTGATGCTTAAGGCCGGAGCTTTGCCGTCAAACCGGTCAGCTTGCGCTATGCTTTCTCTCGCGCCATTTTTCCATGCGCGTGATGTGGCCTTGCAACGCATCCTTGATGATCGACTTTTGTTGCGGATCCAGGCTCGTATAAAAACCGAGTTGCATATCGCGTATTTCGTTGCGCGCCTGCAAGCCTTTTTCTTCCATCTGCTGTTTCAACTGCGCGACGCGAACCAAATCGGCCTCGGGCTTCGCCAGCTCCTCTTTCAGCGCTTCGTTGAACTGCTTTTTGTCAGCGCGCCGTTCCTTATGCAAGACAGCGCTTTTGTCCGCGATTTGCTGCCATGCGAGATCCTGCTCCGGATTCAGCTTCAGCTCCGCTTTCAGCTTCGCCCATCGCTCGGCATGATGCTGCGCGTGGTGCTCGCCGGATTTGCCGCGCGGCTCAGGCCGATCGGGTACGGCAACCGCAATGCCTGCCGACAACAGCGCGGCAATGGCGGGGATCATTATCAAACGTTTCATGGAGTCTCCTTGGATGTGTCAGTTTCGACGCATCGTTAGAGCGCGCCGCCGCGCTATCGTCTTTCCAGACGTGGGACTTTTTTGTAAGGAAATGTAACAGGCGAAAGGGCTCTGAAGATCGACCGGAGGGCTACGGCAACGAACGCGATGACGGCGGAAGCGCTGCGCGCCGTTCCATCTCGCGCGCCAGGCCGTCGAGCTG
>JBGTFJ010000007.1:0-4208 GCA_041747355.1 Burkholderiales bacterium | reverse complement strand
CGTTTATCTCGACATTTCGTACAAGCCGGCCGATTTCGTCAAAGAGCATTTTCCGACCATCTTTGCCCGCTGCCTCGAATTCGGCATCGACATCACGAAAGAGCCGATTCCGGTGGTGCCGGCCGCCCATTACACGTGCGGCGGCGTGATGACCGACAAAAACGCGCGCACCGATCTGGCGAATCTATACGCGATTGGCGAAACCGCGCAGACCGGGCTGCATGGCGCCAATCGTCTGGCCAGCAATTCGCTGCTCGAATGCCTGGTGTTCGGCAAGGCCGCGGCCGAAGACATCCTGCGGCAAGTCGACGAAGCGCCACCCGATCTGCCGCCCTGGGATGAAAGCCGCGTGGCCGACGCCGACGAGGAAGTCGTGATCGCACACAACTGGGATGAACTGCGCCGCTTCATGTGGGATTACGTCGGCATCGTTCGCACCGACAAGCGCCTCGCGCGCGCCCAACACCGGATTCAACTGCTGAACCAGGAAATTCACGATTACTATTCTAACTTCCATGTCAGCAGTGATCTGCTGGAACTACGCAATCTCGTGCAAAGCGCCGAACTGATCGTAAGGAGCGCACTGCTGCGCAAAGAGAGCCGCGGCTTGCATTACAGCCGCGATCACACTGAACCGGCGCCGGTTGCGTCGAACTCGGTTTTGCAGCGCGGGATCGATTATCTGTTGCGGGCTTAACGTCTGCGAACGGCATCGCTACATTTCACTTGGCTTCCGTTTTTAGCAGGTGCTCCTTGCGGAGGAATCTCCTAAGGCTGACTTGCCGTTGCTTCATGGCTCGACCTCCACGAAGCTTCCGGCACTGCAATCTTTGACTGTTCGTCGCGCTTCACGCGCTCCATTACGCTCCTAAACTCTCGTTGAAGCTGTCGATTGCCTCTCCGTGTATCGAAAAGTTTCGAAGAAGGTGAGACGAATCTTGCCCTCTTGGGTACTCTGGCCGACTCATGCGCCCATATCTACGTTTCTCTTTACGATAAGAGCCGATCGACATTCCTTCCTTCGTAAATCGCACACTGAGCGCACCGTCTTCGTCGCTGCGATAAGTTTGCGCGCCGATATCGAGATAACGCTGGACGATCTCATCGCGCGGGTGGCCGAATGGGTTGCGGTAACCTGCGCTGAAAATTACGGCGTTCGGGTGCACGGCATTCACGAACGCTACGCTCGATGAGGTTTTACTGCCGTGATGCGGTGCTACGAGGAGATCGGCTGCGAGTGTTTCGCCTGCGCGCTGGACGATTTCGAGTTCCGAACTCCTTTCGATGTCCGCGGGAAGGAGCACCGAACCGAAGCGCGAAGCGATCCTAAGCACGCAGCCGCTCTCGTTGTCCTTTAGTTGCGGATCGGTATAGCTTTCATGCGCCGGATGCAGGACTTCGAAACGCACGTCGTCCCATTGCCATTGTTGTCCGGCGAAACACTGAATCGATTGCGCGGCATGAGAATGGGCCCCATGCGCCGCGGGAAGGGATGATGTAAGCCATGTCGTCGGCAGCGCGCCCAAGACCGAAATTGCGCCGCCGCTGTGGTCGGAGTCGTCGTGCGACACGATCATTCCCGATAGTTCGTTGATCCCCGACGCGCGCAGATAAGGCGCGACGATACGGTTGCCGGCATCGACCTCGGTGTTGAACGCTGGTCCGCTGTCGTACAGCAACGCGTGATGCGCAGTTTGCGCGACTACTGCAAGGCCCTGCCCAACGTCGAGTACGGTCAACCACAATTCGCCGCTTCCGGGCTTGGCCGGCTTGACCAGAAACATCGGCGCGAGTGCGATGATGCCGAGCCAGCGCGCTGGAA
Organism: Burkholderiales bacterium; assembly: GCA_041747355.1. Taxonomy (GTDB): domain Bacteria; phylum Pseudomonadota; class Gammaproteobacteria; order Burkholderiales; family JACMKV01; genus JACMKV01. Next base: position 2,386 of record JBGTFJ010000007.1, on the reverse strand, counting down.
ATCCTCGTGGCAGCAGCAGCCAGATCGCGCCAATGAGCCCTGCGATCACGGTCCAGGGCGCTGGCGCGTGCTGTTGCCAGACCGCCTGCGGCAAACCGTCGAAAAGGCGCAGCAGCGCCATCATCCAACCGAGAACTTCATGCGCCAGCAGCAACGCGGGATTGAAGGAAAGACTGAACGGAATTACTGCACCGATCAGGCTCAGCGGAACGACGATCAGGCTGATGACCGGTATGGCAAACAGATTGGCGAGCGGGGCAATCAGCGATACTTGCTGAAACAAGGCGAGCAGTGGCGCAAGCAGCCCGACAGTTACCGCCCACTGCGCGCGGCCCCAGGCCGTCAGCCAGCCGGAACGAGCGACGCGATTCGTTGCGACCAGCATAATCAGCGCAATCGCGCCGAACGATAACCAGAATCCCGGCGCAAGGACCGACCATGGATCGAATAACACGACGACGAAAAGCGCGAGGCATAAAACCGCCGACGCGGAACTCGAGCGTGCCACCCATAACGCTGCCACCACCACCCACAACATGATCAGCGTGCGTTGCGTCGGCACGGCAAAACCGGCCAGCAAGGCATAGAACAGTGCTCCTACCGCACCGGTAGCCGCGGCAGCTTTCCGCGCCGGCAAGCGCAACGTCAGCGCGGCGCTTTTGCGCCATAGCCAGTAAACCAGGGCAGCGGCCATTCCCGATAGCATCGTTACGTGCAGACCGGAGATGCTCATCAAATGCGTGACCCCGGTGCGCATGAAGAGATCCCAGTCGCCCCGCGAAATCGCGTTCTGGTCGCCGATTGCCAGCGCCGCGATGACACCGGTATAGGGCTTGCCATCCAGCGATGCGTGCAAGCGCTTGCGCACACGCTCTCGTACGCGATCGATCAGGTAACCGGGGCGATAAACGAGTTCGGCGAGCCGCCGATTATCGCCTTCGCGAACGTAGCCAGTCGCACGTATGCCGCGTTCGAGCAGCCAGACTTCGTAATCGAAACCGTGTGGATTGGCGTTGCCGTGTGGGCGCTTCAGACGAACCGTAAGTTGCCAGCGCTCGCCGGCGGCCAATTCGGGAAGGGTCGGATTCGGACCGGCGCGATCTTTGTACCAATTCAGGGCGATATGATCGGGCGCTACCGCGTGTTCTGTTGCTACGCTTTCGACGTCGAAGTCAAAGCGCACGCCGCGCTCGTTTTCCTGCGGCAGACCGGCGATGACGCCGATCAACTCGATGTCACGACCTTCCCAGGCTGGGGGCAAATGATCGGCCAGCCGAATCCCGGCCAGGAACGCGGCCCAGAAAAAACCGGCGGCCATAAAAGAAATACCGAGCAGCACACTTCGCCCGGTACTCGCTGCCGCGGAACTACGCCTTGCCAGCCACAATGCGCCCAACGGCAGCGGTGCCAACCAGGCGAGCGCCACGAGGTTCGGCAGCACCGCGCACTGTTGCAGCAGCCATACCCCCAGCACGAACGACAGTACATAGGCGCGCATCGGTCGAGAGTAACGCAGATGGCGGCAAAATCCGCTGGGGCCTTCGGGGATTCTAATAAGCTGCTGAGGCGAGGAGCAGGAAGGCAATACTCGATCAACCTACCAGGGATCGGGTTGGCTCAGATTGTAGTTCTGCCGAGGGCCGTGAAGCTACGTTCTGAAGTAACTTACAAACAGGGCTATCGAGTTCTATTTTTGCTGCGCAGAGTCACTCCACCACTTTCACCAGTTGGCCAGGCTTCAACTCCCCACCGCCATAGACCCCGTTCAGCAATCGCAACTGCTGCTCCGCATTACTCGTCAACGGTGACTGTTTCGCCAGTTCGGCAAAACCGCCGCGCGGGTAGGCTACGGTCTTCAGCTTCCATGGACGCGCGGCGTTGCGGTCGGCGGCGGTCAGCGCGCGAAACGAAGACTCCGCTTCCTGCATCTGGCCATACGCGCGCTGCAACGACTGCTTGTCCTTGGCAGCATAGATGAAGGCGTAGTTGCGGTTCGACGGACCGGTCGCTATGGTCAGTTCGACCGGTTGCGACTGGCCCTGCTCGTTCTTCCGCGTACCGGAAAAATGCGTAGCTGGCAGCCCGTTGAAAGTGCGGCGTTCGACCTTGCCCGAATCCGGCTTCACGGCATTGCGAATGATTTCCTCGTGGCTTTCGCCTGCCTGCGGTGGCACCGTCTTGACGATCACCGCAGCGTTGCCCTCGCCGCTCACGAAAGCCAACGCATCGGCCGAGTTCTGTATCTTCCAGCCTTTCGGAGCGGTCAATGCGATGCCCAGGGGCTCGTGATAGAAGTTCTGGCCACGCGTCACACCCTGTTCGCGGCTCTCGCCGAACGGCAGGCCGTTAGTAGCCTGCAGGTAGCGGGTGCGGCCTTCGTCGCCGT
>JBGTFJ010000006.1:0-5092 GCA_041747355.1 Burkholderiales bacterium | reverse complement strand
CCCCAGAGCGAGATCGTGTCGAGCGGCTTGCCCGAAGCTTTTTTCTTGCGCTCGGGCAACCTGGCGCCGTTGATCCACGCAACGCAGACCGCGAGTCTGGCGTGGGTTTCGCGCTCCTCGTCGCTGCCGTGCACGACGATGGCGAGCGTTTGCGGGTGTTCGTCGAGCAGGGGTTGTAGCGCTTTGCGCAACGCTGTTTGCTGCTCGAATGCCGATAGCAAAGAATCGCGCATCGCCCATGCGATGAGCGTGCCGTCGGCCAGCGTCGCGGATAGCGGCGTCTTGACGATTTCGCCGGGCTTCATATCGCGGCGTTGCAGAAGCGCTTGCAGCAGCGCGCGGTGCGGGACGGCGTCGTTTAATTCGTCGCTTTTCGGCAGCACGTGAAGGATGTGTGAGGAACCGGATGGTTCCGATGCGGCGTGTTGTTCGAGTTGGGCGAGCACTGGGTTTCCTTGAATTTGTTTATAACCGCGTTTATTGAGGCCGATGGTAAAATTTTACGTCATCGTCTCGATGGGGCGGTTATGGATTCCGCCGCGCCGTATCAAGGCAACCCGCAAATTATAAGACCGACCACCGATGCGCGCTTATCTCGATCTGCTGCAACACCTGCTAGCCCATGGCGCGAGCAAGGAAGACCGCACCGGCACCGGCACGCTGAGCGTGTTCGGCCATCAGATGCGCTTCGATCTCGCCGCAGGCTTTCCGCTGCTGACGACGAAGAAAGTTCATTTGAAATCTATCATCCACGAGCTGCTGTGGTTTCTGCGCGGCGAAACCAATACCAGATATCTGACGGATCATGGCGTGACGATCTGGAACGAATGGACCGACGAGCGCGGCGAACTCGGACCAGTGTACGGCAAGCAATGGCGCTCATGGCCAGCGGCCGATGGGCGCGAAATCGATCAGTTCAGCAACGTGCTCGCGCAGATAAAAAGCAATCCGGATTCGCGGCGGCTCATTGTCAGCGCATGGAATGTCGGCGAGCTCGACAAGATGGCGCTGGTGCCGTGCCACGCGTTCTTCCAGTTTTATGTCGCGCCGGCGACGGGCGCCGGGCCACGGCGTTTGTCGTGCCAGCTATATCAACGCAGCGCCGATGTGTTTCTCGGGGTGCCGTTCAACATCGCATCCTATGCGTTGCTGACCCTGATGGTGGCGCAGGTTTGCGAGCTTGCGCCCGGCGATTTCGTGCATACGTTCGGGGACGTGCATCTGTATCTGAACCACATCGAGCAGGCGCGCGAGCAATTGCGGCGCGAGCCACGGGCGCTGCCACGCATGCGGCTGAATCCCGCCATTCGCAACATCTTCGATTTTCAATACGACGACTTCACGCTGACCGGTTACGATCCGCATCCCGCGATCAAGGCGCCGATCGCGGTTTAAGACCGCGAAGAATGATGAAGGGTGAGAGGAGCAAAACGAGGCTTTCGCTGATCGTGGCAATGTCACGCAACCGCGTGATCGGCCGCGACAACGCGATACCGTGGCGCCTCCCATCCGAACTCAAGCTGTTCAAATCGCTGACGATGGGCCATCACATCGTAATGGGTCGCAAGACCTACGAATCGATCGGCCGTCTGCTTCCTGGCCGCACGACCGTCATCGTCACGCGCAATCGCGATTACGCGATCTCCGGCGCGCTCATCGCCCATACGCTTGACGACGCAGTAGCGCTGTGTGGTAACCACGACGAGGTTTTCGTGATCGGCGGCGCCGAACTGTTCAACGACGCGCTAAAAATCGCGGACCGCGTTTATTTGACTGTCATAGACGCCGACATAGCCGGCGACACCGTGATGCCCGCATTCAATCCTGTCGACTGGAAGCAGGCTTCGACACAGCGCTACGCAGCCGACGAAAAAAATCTCCACGATTACACGTTCTCGGTCTTCGACCGCGTTCGTGTCTGATAAACCGCTAGCTGCCAGCGATTGTCAGCTTTCGGCTCTCAAACAAACATTGTTCTACACGTTATCCAATGCCGCGCTCGTCGCATCTACCTTAAGCACCGACTCGCCTTTCGCGTGCCTGTAGAAAAAATTGACCATTTCTCTTGACGCATCCGGCCCCCGTGGATCGGTATAAGAACCGGTGGCGCTGCCGCCCGACCATGCATGGCCGGCGCCATGGACCAGCCAGCGTTCCATGATCGTCTGGCCGCTGGCGTCGTGATAAACCGAACGCGTATAGGCGCGGCCATTCGGCACTTGTCCCTGGCTTAGCGTTACGCGTGGCTGGGCTGCCGAACCGGCTGATGCGCCGCCATTCAAGGCTTGCTCCAGCACCTGGTCGCCGTTGCGCGGATGTACCGTATTGTCCCTGTCGCCATGAAACACGATGGTCGGGACGGTTACGCGATGACGCGTTTCCGGATTTAACGAAAGGCTGGCCGGCGTTCGTGCGCTGGCCGCTCCACTGCGCATCGCGGCGAATGCCGATTGCATATCGCGCGCGGCGCCATGAGCGAGGCCGGAATGCACGCCGACGGCGGCATAGAGATCGGGATACTCGGCTCCCATTACCGCGGCCATCGCGCCGCCGGCCGACATTCCCGCGACGTATACGCGCCGCGCGTCGAGTCCATATTTGCTCACAACTTCGCTCGTAATGCCGGCAATGATCGAGGGCTCGCCCCGATCGCGCTGCTGGTCTCTCACCGAAAACCAGTTCCAGCATTTGTTCTGATTGGCGGAAGCTGGTTGCGCTGGATAAACGACCAGGAACGACTCCTGGTCCGCAAGCGCGTTGAGTTGCGTGCCGGCAGCGGCATCGTCAGGGTTCTGCGTGCAGCCGTGCAGCATGACGACCAGCGGCAAAGCCTGGCCGTGATAGCCGGTCGGAATGTAGAGTTTGTAGGCGCGGGTGCCCGCATGGTTGGTGAACGAGCCATCGATAAACTGTCCAGCACAGGTGTGGGGCTGCCGGGATTTGCGTGCGATGTGAGCGTCGGTCTGTTTTGTTCCGCGCTCTGCGATGTCAGTGGTATAAGGCTGCTGGGATTCGCGCGCGATGCGAGGGCTATCCGAACCGCCCCTGGAAATACGGAACAGTCTACGCAAGCGTTCGGGCCATTTCGCCTGGGCAGTCGCAGTGTCGGTCGCCGTCACGACCAAAGGCTCGGAGGCCGCTTCGTCAACATCCACTGGGATATTGGGCGCATCGAAAGATGCAGGCGCGGCGCGAACAGATGACGGGGCCGCGGTGGACCATGCTCGCATCGATGCCGCGCCTGTGCCGTCCTTGAAACCGCTCGCCTTGTTCGCAGAGACGTCCGTCACCAGCGGCGTTTTTTCAACAACGCTGCAACTGCCTTCGATCGCTTCATCCCCATCTCGGACGCTGTGATGATCGGCTTGCGGCGCCGATCCACGCAGCGTGCGCTGGATCAACGCCGTCGCTTCCTTCAATTTGCCGGCGCGCGTGAGGCGAGCCGCTTCCGCTATTCCTTCTCGAATTCTTTGGTTCATGCGATTTCCTCTGAAGTGGTGTTTAGCGGATGCGATCCGCCAGCGCCGCTTTGACTTCCGGACTCGTGCGGAAAGCACCGAGGACGACGACAGAATCGATGGTTGCGCGCGCCAGTTCGGCTGAAACGTCATCAGCGATCGTCGCCAGCCCCAGCACCTGAATGTGCAACATTTGCCCGGCGGCCTGCAGCGCTTCCAGATCGCGCCGCGTGTAATGCTGCAGGCCAAGCGCCAGAGTCTTGCGTGTTACCGTTTGCCTGACGGTTTCGGCATGCGCCGCCAACTGATTGCGAATGGCGGTCCGGATGAAATCGGTGCGATTCGAATAAAAGCCTTCCTGTACCAGCAAATCGATCTGGCCGAGATCGATGTAGCCGAGATTGATCGTGATCTTTTCGAGTTCACCTGCCAAAATCCATCCTGTTAACATCCGATAACCATCTATATGGATGTTACATCATCTCCGAGAGCTGTGCAAGAGATGCAATTCGATCATCGCCGGTCTGGATTGAACCGATCACTGCCGGAAAACCATGAAAGGGACCGCCGCCATGCTGACTCGCTAATGATTTCCCGTGCCAGCCTCTGATCTGTGCAGGTCCACCCCTGTCGCTCTCGAGCGACAAAAAAAATGTTCATCGATACAAGGAATTTGTGCGGAGCAGCGAAATCACTGTTGCCGATGCGGGACACTTTTGGCCCGTCAGCGTCATGGTTTCGGGACTGCCCCGTAACGGTAAGCTACTGACTTTAAACCCGTCGTTGCTGCTGGCCGAACTGTTGCTTTCGCGCCCCGCATGCTTTCTAGTCCAGTTTCAATCCGTCTTTCCGCCCGGCGTCAATCGCAGTAAGCACCAAGGTACAGTAAGCACCAAGGTAACAATGACCCCATCGAATTTCGCAGTCTTAATTCTGTAACCTGAACTCGGGACTAGCGATCGGCAACGATCCCTGGTCCTTTTTGTTTTTCTGGAGATAAACATGGCTAAATTACCAGGCACGCGCACGGATGCGCCGACTGTCGTACTTCATTGGATAATGGTTCTGTCCCTCATCATCAGCTTGATGACGGGGCTTCGAATCGCGATTGACGATGAAACCGCGGTTCTGGCGCCGCTCGTCAGTGCCGTGCTGATGCAAGGGAGCGTGACCTGGCTCCATGTCATCAGCGCGACCGTGCTGTCTCTGGTAGCGATCGCCTATATCGTCTTTTTATGGCGGGCGCATCTCGCTTCGCGACTCACGGTCGGTTCGGGAACGATCAACTCGCGCGATTCCACTACGCGCTGGCATGCGATCAACCGGGTGCTGTATTGGGTCGCGTTTGCTCTCCTTATCGGGGCGGCGCTCACCGGCTGCCTGATGTACTTCGCACCGGGTGTGCTGCCGGAACGCACGGTCGCGACCATCCATCAGTTCATTGCCTGGGCGATCATCGGCTACGTGGTGTTGCACGTGGTCGCGCAGATTGCGTTGGGTGGTTGGCGCGGACTTCTCAAAATCGTCAGCCCGCGCGCCGCTTATGGCGGCGCCGCGCTTGCCGCCGCGGTAGTGTCGGCGGTGGCGGTCGCGGCGGTTGCTCTACCCACTCAATAACGCGACGGTCGCCGCGC
>JBGTFJ010000005.1:0-1830 GCA_041747355.1 Burkholderiales bacterium | reverse complement strand
CGCGATCAACGGCGTGCTGGCGACAATGCGCGCGCAGTGGGCAGACGTGCTCACCGAGTGGGCGACGACCCCGGATTCGCACTCCTTCGAGGCCTTGTTCAAGCGCAGCGATGCGATCGTGCAGATCGCGATTCCGTTCGACGTTGCGCTTCCCGCGCCGGAAGCGGAAATCACCGTGGCGCCATTGGCTGCATCCAATGGCGAGCGTCCGGCGCAACTCGTTTCACCGTCGCCGACTGTCGACAGCACTGTTCTGGGCAGAACCTTTTTTTACCGCACATATGCGCGCGATTTGCGTTACGGCGCGCGCGTTGTCGCCCGTCACGAGGTTGGCGGCAACCTCGAAAGAGGCGTACTGGTGCCGTTTCCGGCAGTCGTCTGGCACGGCGGCAAGAGCTGGATTTTTGTTCAGACCGGCGCCGAACGGTTCGAGCGCCGCGAAGTGGATGCACAGCGCGAACTCGACCGTGGCTGGTTCAGTTCCAAGCTGAAAGCCGGCGATGTTGTTGTCATAAGCGGCGCGCAACTGCTGCTGTCGGAGGAACTGAAATATCAGATTCGGAATGAGAACGAGGATTGATAAGGGCAGTGAACGGCAAACAGGAAACAGCGAACGGTAAAGGTCGAATGGCTATTGACCACCGGGTTTCCTGTTCATCATCCGCCGTTCGCTCCGCAAAATGATCGGCGCGATCGTCCGTTTCGCGATCCGCTTTCCCGGAGTGATTATCGCGCTCGCCGCGGTGCTTTCTGTCTATGGCGTTTATTCGCTGACGCGCGCCGAGCTGAACGTCTTTCCGGAATTTTCGCCGACCCAGGTCGTCATCCAGACCGAAGCGCCCGGCCTGTCGGCCGAACTCGTCGAGACCCTCGTTTCGCAGCCGATCGAAAACGTCGTCGCCGGCGTCAGCGCGATCGAATCGGTGCGTTCGCAGTCGATACCCGGGTTATCAGTCGTTACGCTGGTTTTCCAGCAGGGCTCGGACCTTTACCTGAACCGGCAGGCGGTCGGCGAACGCCTCACTTGGCTCGCAAACCGGTTGCCGCGCGGCGTCGCCGCGCCGACGATCACTCCGTTGACCTCGTCCGCCAGCACAGTGCTCGGCATCGGCCTGACCTCGGACCGACGTTCGCTGATGGAATTGCGCACGCTGGCCGATTGGACCATCAAGCCACATCTGCTGAGCGTGACCGGAATGGCCGACGTCAATATCTTCGGCGGCGATGTGCGGCAATGGCAGATTCAGGTCGACCCGGACAAACTGATGCAGCACGGCCTGGCGCTGCAGGACGTGATCGACGCTGCCCGCAATGCGACCGGCGTGCGCGGCGCAGGCTACGTCGAAAACGTCAATCAGCGCATCGTGCTGACGACCGCCGGCCAGCCAGCCGACGCCGCGCAACTCGGCAAGGTGATGCTCGTGCGCAAAGACGGGCGCACGCTAACGCTGAGCGATGTCGCCTCCGTCGTCGAAGCGCGGGCGCCGTCAATCAGCGCGGCTGCCATCAACGGCAAGCCCGGAGTGTTTCTGTTCCTGCAGGGCCAGCTTGGCGCCGACACGATCGCAGTGACCGAGAGCCTCTATCAGGCGCTGACGGAGCTCGAACCGCTGATTGCCGCCGAGGGCGTGACGCTTCATCGCGATTTGTTCCGACCGGCAAATTTCATCGATACCGCGATCGGCAACGTGCGCTTCGACATCCTGGTTGGTTCGGTACTGGTGCTCGCGGTCCTGTTTCTGTTTTTGTACAACGCGCGCACCGCCTTTATCTGCGCGATCGCGATTCCGGTGTCGTTGCTGGCGGCGGTGCTGCTGCTCGGTTATTTCG
>JBGTFJ010000004.1:0-2738 GCA_041747355.1 Burkholderiales bacterium | reverse complement strand
GCGGGCGATGGAGGATAATATGAACCTCAAGTCACACGTTCATCGCAGTTCGTCCGAAAATTTCCGAGGAGAAGCCATGCAGAGGTCATTACATTTAAACCCTGATAAATGCACGGGTTGCCTGCAATGTGAAATGGCCTGTTCGTTCGAGAACGAAGGCGTTTTCAATACCGCTAAATCGCGAATCAAGGTTTTTGAGTTCCATCACTACGGTCGCAAAGTGCCTTATACCTGTACGCAATGCGAGGAAGCGTGGTGCTTGCACGCATGCCCGGTCGAGGCGATCAAGATCGATGCGACGACCGGCGCCAAATTCGTGCTCGACGACATCTGCGTCGGCTGCAAAGTCTGTACCATCGCCTGCCCGTTCGGCACCATCAATTACAACCACGATACCGGCAAGGCGCAGAAATGCGATTTGTGCTTCGGCAATCCGGCATGCGCGGAAGCGTGCCCGACAGGCGCGATCACCTATATCGATTCCGACTGGACCGGCCTCGAGCGCATGCAGGCTTGGGCCGCCAAGTCCGATAACCAGGGCGCCGACGCCCGGCCCGCACAGGCTTAAGTCGAGGAGAACACCATGTCATGGCATAAACAAGTATTACGCGTGAATCTGACTGAAGGCACGTGCAAGGCGGAGCCGCTGAACATGCAATGGGCGCAGGATTACCTCGGCCAGCGCGGTCTGGCGAGCAAATACCTGATCGAGGAAGTCGATCCGAAAACCGATCCGTTGTCGCCGCAAAATAAAATGATATTTGCGACCGGCCCGCTGACCGGCACCATGGCATCGACCGGCGGCCGCTATTCGGTCATCACCAAAGGCCCGCTGACCGGCACTATCGCGTGCTCCAACTCGGGCGGTTACTTCGGCGCCGAACTGCGCTTTGCCGGCTGGGACATGATCATCGTCGAAGGCAAAGCTGCCGCGCCCGTGTATCTTCATATCGAAAACGAAAAGGCTGAACTGCTGCCGGCCGACGCGCTATGGGGCAAAACGGTCTGGGAAACGGAACCCTGGATCAAGAAAAAACATCAGGATCCGCTGACCCGCGTCACCTCGATCGGCCGCGCCGGTGAAAACCAGGTGCTGTATGCGGCGATCGTCAATGATTTGCATCGCGCGGCAGGGCGCTCAGGCGTCGGCGCCGTGATGGGTTCGAAGAATCTGAAAGCGATTGCAGTGCGCGGCACCAAAGGGGTGACGAACATCGCGAATCCCAAGGAATTCATGAAAGCCACGTTCGCCGGCAAGAAGATCCTCGCCGACAACGCGGTCACCGGCCAGGGCCTACCGAAATATGGCACGCAAGTGCTGATGAATGTAATCAACGAAATCGGCGCGTCACCGACGCGCAATCATCGCGACGTCCAATTCGAAGGCGCCTCCAAGATCTCCGGCGAAGCCATGCACGAAATACGCGCGACCGACGGCAAAGCCAATCTGGTGACGAATCAGGCGTGCTTCGGCTGCACGATCGCGTGCGGCCGCATTTCGAAAATCGACGAGACGCATTTCTCAGTGCAGAACAAGCCAGAATACTGGGGCGCATCCGGTGGTCTCGAATACGAAGCGGCGTGGGCGCTCGGCAATGCCAACGGTGTTGACGACATCGAGGCGCTGACATTTGCCAACTTCCTCTGCAACGAAGACGGTTTCGATCCGATTTCATTCGGCGCGACGGTCGGTGCGGCGATGGAGTTGTTCGAGATGGGCGTACTCACGGAAAAAGATACCGGCATTGCGGCCCCATTCGGCTCCGCCGAAGCGCTGGTCAAGTTCGCCGAGTGGACCGCGCGCGGTGAAGGCTTCGGCAAGGTGCTCGCGCTCGGTTCGAAACGGATGTGCGAAAAATACGGCCATCCGGAATTGTCGATGACGGTCAAAGGCCAGGAGTTTCCGGCTTACGATGCGCGCGGCATCCAGGGCATGGGCCTCGGCTACGCGACCTCGAATCGCGGCGCGTGTCATTTGCGCGGCTACACCGCCGCCTCCGAAGTGCTCGGCATCCCGGTCAAGACCGATCCGCTGGTCAGCGACGGCAAGGCTGAGCTGACGAAGGCGTTTCAGGACGCCACCGCGGTCGTCGATTCAGCCGGGATTTGCGTGTTCACGACCTTCGCCTGGACCTTGAACGACATCCAGCCGCAGTTGCAGGCGGCGTGTGAAGGCGACTGGTCGATGGACAAATTGAACCTGATGGGCGAACGCATCTGGAACATGGAGCGCGAATTCAACAACGCCGCTGGGTTCACCGAGAAGGACGACACGCTGCCGAAACGGCTGTTGACCGAAGCGGCGAAAACCGGTCCCGCCAAAGGCAAAGTCAACGAGCTCTCGAAAATGCTGCCGGAATACTACAAAGTCCGCGGCTGGACGCCGGAAGGCAAGCCGACCCCGGAAACGCGTCAGCGGCTCGGGCTTTAACCGACCGGCTCAGTTAAGCCTTCCCCCTTGACGGGGAAGGTCGGGATGGGGTGTGCCCCCGAAGCGCTTCGCGTGTTTCTCCACAGCAGGCATCCATTTCTACTCGAACCGATATATCAATCGTCCATAGCATTCCGAGGCTTAACCATGAAACACGTCATCATAGGCAACGGGCCAACCGGCATCATCGCGGCCGAAACCCTGCGCAAGGAAGATCCGCAATGCACGATCACAGTGATCGGCGATGAGCCCGAGGTGCCGTATTCGCGCATGGCGATTCCCTATTATCGGATTGGCGGCATCGACG
>JBGTFJ010000003.1:0-4041 GCA_041747355.1 Burkholderiales bacterium | reverse complement strand
GGCTCACCAGAACGGTAAAGACATTCCCGGGCTTCAGGCGCCGCTGACCCGCTCTATGGCTTCCGTTACAATAGCCTTTGCCCCCCTCCAGTGCCATGACCGTCCCTTACCTGAAAACCGCGCTGCACGGCGCGCTGCCCGAACTCGAAACGCGGATTCTCAACGCAATGCCGAAGATCGAGCATTGGCTGCGCGGTCAATGGCAGCGTCACAAGGCGCCGTTCTACGCGTCGGTCGATTTGCGCAACAGCGGCTTCAAGCTGGCGCCGGTCGATACCAACCTGTTTCCGGGCGGCTTCAATAATCTGAACGACGATTTCATGCCGTTGTGCGTGCAGGCGGCCATGCATGCGGTCGAAAAAATCTGTCCGCACGCGCGCGGCGCATTGCTGATTCCGGAAAACCACACGCGCAACACGTTCTATTTGCAGAACGTTGCGACCCTGCGCACCATCCTGCGTCAGGCCGGCATGAATGTGCGTATCGGCAGCCTGCTGCCCGAGATCACCGCGCCGACCAGAATCGACACCGGCAATGGCAAAGGGCTGACGCTCGAGCCGCTGATACGGCGCGGCGATCGCCTGATGGTCGACGACTTCGACCCTTGCGTCGTGTTGCTGAACAATGATTTGTCGGCCGGAGTTCCCGACATCTTGCGGAGCCTCGATCAGGTCGTGCTGCCGCCGCTGCATGCCGGCTGGGCGACGCGCCGTAAATCGCGGCATTTCGCCGCCTACGACCATGTCGTCGACGAATTCGCCGCGCTGGCCGGCATCGATCCGTGGTTGATCAACCCGTATTTTTCGAGTTGCGGCCAGATCAATTTTCAGGAGCGGCGCGGCGAGGATTGCCTGGCCGGCTACGTCGACGAAATGCTGCGCGATATCGGCGAGAAGTACCGCGAATACGGTATCGACCAAGAGCCTTTCGTGATCGTCAAAGCCGATGCAGGAACCTACGGCATGGGCATCATGACGGTAAAAAGCGTGGACGACGTGCGCAGCCTGAACCGCAAGCAGCGCAACAAAATGGCGGTGGTCAAGGAAGGTCTTGAAGTGACCGAGGCGCTGGTGCAGGAAGGCGTCTATACCTTCGAACAGATCAACGAGGCGGTCGCCGAGCCGGTCGTCTACATGATCGATCACTTCGTCGTCGGCGGTTTTTACCGCGTGCATACCGGCCGCGGTGTCGACGAGAACCTGAACGCGCCGGGTATGCATTTCGTCCCGCTCGCGTTCGACAACGCCTGCACGGCGCCCGATCCCGATGCCGCGCCGGGGTGCCCGCCCAACCGTTTTTATTCCTATGGCGTCATTGCGCGTCTGGCCTTGCTCGCCGCAGCTATCGAGCTCGAAACGACAGCGCCGAAAAACATCGAGGCGCCGGCGACCGTGCAATGAAACTGGCGTTCGTGGTCGATCCGCTCGACCGCATCAAACCGCAGAAAGATTCGAGTTTCGCGATGATGCGCGAGGCCGAAACGCGTGGCCACCAGCTCTACGCGATGCGCCAGATCGATCTCGCCTGGCGCGGCGGGAACGTCGTCGGTTGTGCGCGTCGACTGACTCTCACGGACGACCTCAAGCATTGGCATCGCATGGGCGAATTCGAGGAAACCGCGCTACACGAATTCGATGCCGTTCTGATGCGCAAGGACCCGCCCGTCGATACCGAATATCTGTACAGCACTTATCTGCTCGAACTCGCCGAGAGAAGCGGCGCGCGCGTGTTCAACAGTCCGCGCGCATTGCGCGACCACAACGAAAAGCTGGCGATCGCCGAATTTCCGCAGTTCATCGCGCCGACGCTGGTGTCGCGCGGCGCGCGCCTGATCCACGAATTCCTTGCCGAGCACGAAGATGTCATCATCAAACCGCTCGACGGCATGGGCGGCAGTTCGATTTTCCGAATCCGGCAAAGCGATCCCAATGTCAATGTCATCGTCGAGACATTGACCAAATTCGGTACGCGCACGGTGATGGCGCAGCGCTACATTTCCGCGATCAGCAAAGGCGACAAGCGAATTCTGGTGATCGATGGCGAGCCGATACCTTACGCACTCGCGCGCATTCCGAAGCCCGGCGAAACGCGCGGCAATCTGGCGGCCGGCGGGACCGGTGTCGCCCAAGCGCTGTCGGCGCGCGATCGTGAAATCGCCGAGACGCTGGGACCGCGCTTGCGTGAACGCGGCCTGCTGCTGGTAGGGCTCGATGTGATTGGCGATTATCTGACCGAAATCAATGTGACGAGTCCTACCTGCATGGTCGAAATCGCCGCGCAAACCGGATTCAGCGCCGCAGCGACCATGCTCGACGCGCTCGAAAAACAATGCGTCGATGCACCGGTGACGCAGCTCGCTTGAGGGTTCTGGCAAGAGCCCCGTGGTTTGGATGCGGCTGCCCGACTCTGCCTTTTCCCCCCTTAGTAAGTGCCATCTGTTTACCGCGGCCCACTAGCGTAAAATTCATCCATCGAAATCTGTGGAACCCTTATGGTTGGCATTCTGATCATTGCGCATGGTGATCTCGGCTTATCGCTGATTCACTGCGCGACGCATGTTATGGGCGCCGAACAACCGCATCTGCGGCAAGTCGGAGTGACGCGCGGCGAAGATCCGCAGCTTGTCACGCAGGCCGCGCAGGCGATGCTTAAGCAGCTCGATCAGGACGACGGCGTTCTCGTCCTGTCCGACATCTATGGCGCGACGCCGTGCAACGTTGCAACCCGCCTGCTCGTCCCTGGTAAGGTCGAAGGCGTTGCCGGGGTGAGCCTGCCGATGCTGGTGCGAGCGTTGTGCCATCGCTGCGAGCCGCTTGCCGACGTTGTGCAGCGGGCGTGCAGCGGCGGCCGCGAAGGCGTGATCGATATCAATCGCGACCCTTGCCATGCTTAGGCAGGAAGCCGAGATTCGCAACAAGCTTGGCCTGCATGCGCGCGCTTCGGCTAAGCTGACGCAGCTCGCAAATCGCTATCAGTCGCAGATCTGGCTGTCGCGCAACGGTCGGCGCGTCAATGCCAAGAGCATTATGGGCGTGATGATGCTGGCAGCCGCCAAGGGCGCATCGATCGAGATCGAAACGGACGGCGGTGACGAAGCGGAAGCCATGCAGGGGCTGCTTGCCTTGATCGGCGGTTATTTCGGCGAAGGCGAATAACGCCATGAGCGCATTAGCGAAGACCAGTTCGCGGACTACCGAAGCTCCAACCGACACGTCGCAGAGAACGATGAGCTTCACCATGCACGGCATCGGCGTTTCAGGCGGCATAGCGATCGGCTATGCCCACCTGATTTCGCACGCGACCCTCGAAGTCGCGCACTATGTCGTTCCGAAGTATCAGGTAACCGAGGAATTGGCGCGCTTTGATGCGGCAATCGAAGCCGCCGCGTCCGAGCTTGAAGCGCTGCGCATCAATATCCCGCCGGCGGCGCCGCCGGAATTCGACGCGTTCCTCGATCTGCACTTGATGATCCTGGCCGACGCGACGCTGTCGAAAGCGCCGCGGCAACTGATCGAAGACCAGCAATGCAACGCCGAATGGGCGCTGAAACTGCAGATGGATGCGCTGCTCGAGCAATTCGACCAAATCGAAGACGGCTATTTGCAGGAGCGCAAAGCCGATGTGATCCAGGTCGTCGAGCGCGTGCTGAAAGCGCTGCTTGGACAGCCCGGTTATATTCCGATCCCGATCGGCCGCGAAGAAAACAGCATTCTGGTCGCCCACGATCTGTCGCCGGCCGATGTGATCCAGTTCAAGCAATATCATTTCGCCAGCTTCGTCACCGATCTCGGCGGCGCGACTTCGCACACCGCGATCATCGCGCGCAGCCTGAACATTCCGTCGATCGTCGCGCTGCACAACGCGCGCCAGTTGATCCAGGAAAACGAGCTACTGATCGTCGACGGCACGCAAGGTGTCGTCATCGTCAGCCCCGATACCCGAGTGCTGGCGGAATACCAGTTGCGCCAGCACGAGCTGAATCTGGAACGGCAAAAGCTGAAACGCCTGCGCCTGACGCGCGCGGCGACGCTCGACGGTGTC
>JBGTFJ010000002.1:0-10509 GCA_041747355.1 Burkholderiales bacterium | reverse complement strand
GACCTCGCCACGCTCGCCGGCCCTCATCTCGACGCGCTCATCGCTGCCTACAATCACACACCGCGGAAGTGTCTTGGATTCAGGACACCGGCGGAAGTATTCTGTAACCATCTGTTGCACTTCAAACGTGAATGCACCTTGCAGCTTGCGCTGGTATGACGTCTAAACTGATGATTCCAGGCAAAAAGGTCTGGAGCCCAGTCGCCCTCTTGCGAGTCCGACCGCTGTGAAAATCCTCATCCTCGGCGCCGGTCAAGTCGGCGCGTCGATCGCCGAAAGCCTGGTTTCGGAGGCCAATGACATCACCGTTGTCGACCTCGATAACGAGCGCCTGCGCCGCCTGCAGGATACGCTCGACCTGCGTACGGTCCAGGGCAACGCGGCGCATCCTTCGGTGCTGGTTGCGGCCGGCATCGAAGACGCCGACATGATCCTGGCCGTGACGCGAAGCGATGAGACGAATCTGGTTGCCTGCAAGATCGCGGGCGCGCTGTACAACACGCCGATGAAGGCGGCGCGCATTCGCTCGATGGATTATCTCGCCCACCCCGAGATTTTCGCGCAAGAAAATTTCTCGGTCGATTTCTCGATCTGCCCAGAGCAAATCCTGACCGAGTACATCGTCAGACTGATCGAATTCCCGGAAGCGCTGCAGGTGCTAGATTTCGCCGACGGCAAGGTGCGGCTGGTCGCGGTGCGGGCGTTTCACGGCGGGCCGCTGGTCGGCCACGAGCTGTCGTATCTGCGCAGCCATATGCCGCATATCGAAACGCGCGTTGCCGCGATCTTTCGCCAAGACCGCGCGATCACGCCGGAAGGCGGCACCGTGATCGAGGCCGGCGACGAAATATTCTTCATCGCCGCCAGCGAAAATATCCGCAACGTGATGCGCGAACTACGCCGCATGGATCGCGTGGTCAAGCGCGTGATGATCGCCGGCGGCGGCAACATCGGCAAGCGCGTCGCGGCGGCGCTCGAAAGCGACTACCAGGTGAAGTTGATCGAGATCAACAAGGCGACCTGCCAGAAGCTGGCCGGTGAACTCAACCGGACGCTGGTGCTGACCGGCGATTCGACCGACGCCGATTTGCTCGAAGCCGAAAATATCGCCGAGATGGACGTGTTCTGCGCGCTGACCAATGACGACGAGAACAACATGATGTCATCGCTGCTGGCGAAACGCATGGGCGCACACAAGGTCATCGCGCTGATCAAGCGCACTGCCTATGTCGACCTCGTGCAAAGCGGTCAGATCGATATCGCCATTTCGCCGGCGCAGGCGACTATCGGGCCCTTGCTCGCGCACGTCCGAAAAGGCGACTGCACGGTCGTCCATGCGCTGCGGCGGGGCGCCGCCGAAGCGCTCGAACTGGTCGCGCACGGCGACGCGAAATCGTCGAAAGTAGTCGGCCGGCGCATCGAGGAAATCAATCTGCCGAAAGGCGCGACGATTGCCGCTATCGTGCGCGGCGAGGGCGCAACCGCGGTTGCGGGCGACGCTTTAGCGAGCCATCGCGTCATCATCGCCCACCACGACACGGTGATCGAAGCTGAGGATCACGTCGTTGTGTTCGTCGTCAACAAGCGCATGGTGCCGAGGGTCGAAAAGCTGTTTCAGGTGGGCCTCGATTTTTTCTGACGTGGCCTGAGCGTAACTGCCGCGACATCGCCAGGCGTCCATGTACCGTCTTCTTCCGGTCATCCATCTGCTCGGTCAACTGATCGTCCTGTTTTCTCTGACGATGGTGATCCCGCTGCTGTATTCATTCGTCACCAAGGACGTTGCGCTACACGCTTACGAGAAGGCGATTTTCATCACGGTGATCAGCGGTCTGGCGATGACGCTGTTGGCGCGCAGGGGCGCGCGCGAGCTGCAGGTGCGGGACGGCTTTCTGCTGGTCGTCCTGGCCTGGACCGTATTGCCGGCGTTTGCCGCGCTGCCGCTGATCTCGTTCCTGCCGGACCTGAGTTTTACCGATGCTTATTTCGAAACGGTTTCTGGGCTGACGGCATCCGGTGCAACAATATTGTCGGGGCTCGACAAGATGCCGGCGTCGATCAATTTATGGCGCGGCGAGCTGGTGTGGCTTGGCGGCATGGGGTTGATCGTGCTGGCCGTCGCCATTCTGCCTTTGCTCGGCGTCGGCGGCCGGCAGCTCTACAAGGCCGAAACCCCGGGGCCGATGAAAGATACCAAGCTCACGCCGCGCATCACCGAAACGGCAAAGGGGCTCTGGCTGGTCTATACCGGTTTGAGCGTAGCCTGCGTCATTGCGTACAAAGTTGCCGGAATGAGCTGGCTGGATGCGGTGATTCACGCCGGCACGACCATGGGGCTGGGTGGTTTTTCCTCGCACGACGCGAGTTACGGTTATTTCGATTCGCCGGCGATCGAGGCCGTCGCCATCGTGTTCATGCTGATTGCCGGGATGAATTTCGCGACGCACTTTCTGGCGTGGCGCGATAAAGCATTTCGGCCATATCGCGTCGACCCCGAAGCCAAAACCTTTCTTCTGGTGACGCTCGCGAGCTGTCTCGCGGTTGCGCTGTTTCTCTGGCTGCAAGGTATTTATAGCGACTTTCCTTCGGCGTTGCGCTACGCCAGCTTCAATACTGTATCGATCGCGACCACGACCGGCTATGCCAATACCGACTACAACCTGTGGCCGACCTTTGCACCGCTGTGGATGCTGTTCCTGGCGAGCTTCGCAAGCTGCTCGGGATCAACCGGCGGCGGCATCAAAATGATACGGGCGCAGTTGCTGGTACAGCAGGTGTATCGCGAAATGGTCAAGCTCCTGCATCCGAACGCGATCTCGCCAGTCAAGATCGGCAGGGTTCCAATCCCGAACAACATTATCTTCGCCGTCCTTGCCTTCCTGTTCGTCTACGTTGCGCTGATCGTCTTGCTGACCTTGCTGATGAGCGCATCCGGACTCGATGTCGTCACCGCCTTTTCCGCAGTGGTCGCTTGCATTAACAACACAGGCCCGGGGTTGAATGAAGTGGGACCAGCGACGACTTACGCGGTGCTTACCGACTTCCAGACCTGGATTTGCACGATCGCCATGCTGCTTGGGCGGCTCGAGCTTTTCACCCTGCTGATCGTTTTTACGCCGGGCTTTTGGCGCAAGTAGCTGCGCGCCGGACTTTACAAGGTGACGCATTCCGTCACAAAACGCGCTTGTAAGCGAGGCTGGATCGCATGGTTTCACGAAAACGGCAGACCTTTTTCATGCGTCTCGCCTTGATTCGCGCCGGGCCTCGCCCTCATCATCCGTTTTTGCAGTGAGTGGCATATCCGTTGCTTTCCGGTCCTTGCCGCGCCGGACCCTGCACGTCGCACGACCAACCGACCGGCGGTTTTCGTAACGCCACTGCATTACTTCAAACGGAGGCAACGTGGAGAATAAAGGCTTAGCCATTTCGCTGTTTGCAGGGTTATTCAGCTTAGCCCTGCAAGCCGCCGCGGACGTCGGCGTGACCGATCAAACCGTAACGATTGGCCAATCGGCCGCTTTCAGCGGCCCCGCCGCGGAACTCGGCAACGAGATGAAAAAAGGCGCACAGGCTTATTTCGATCTCGTCAACCGCGACGGCGGAATACTCGGCCGGAAAATCGAACTGGTATCGCTCGACGATGGCTACGAACCGGCGCGCGCCGCGGAAAACACCAAAAAGCTGATCAGCGACAAACAGGTTTTCGCATTGTTCGGCTACGTTGGGACGCCGACAAGCAACGCCGCACTGCCGATTTTCACCGAAGCGAAAGTACCGTTTTTTGGCGCCTACACCGGCGCTGCCTCGCTGCGCGAACCGGTTAACCGCTACATCTTCAACGTCCGCGCGAGTTACTACGACGAGACCGAAAAAATCGTTGAGCAACTGGTTTCGACCGGCGTCAAGAACATCGCCGTGTTTTATCAGGACGACGCCTACGGCAAAGCCGGTCTGACCGGTGTCGAGAAGGCGATGAAAAAGCGCGACCTGCCGATCGTCGCGCTCGGGACTGTCGAGCGCAACACCATTAACGTGGACCAGGCGGTAAAGGCAATCAGCGCCGTCAAGCCCGATGCCGTGATCATGGTCAGCGCCTACAAATCCTGCGGCGAATTCATTCGCCAGGCGAAAAAGGCAGGCAGCACGGCGCAATTCTTCAACGTTTCGTTCGTGGGCAGCAATGCGCTTGCCGCCGATCTCGGGACGGCCGGCTCCGGTGTCGCGATTTCCCAAGTCGTGCCTTTTCCATGGAGCCCGAGCATCGCGATCGTCAAGGAATACCAGAAAACCATGACGCAGTTCGCGCCGAAAAGCCCTTATACATTCAGCAGTCTGGAAGGCTTCATCGCCGCCAAAGTATTTGTCGAGGGCTTGCGCCGTACCGGCCGCGACCTGACGCGCGAGAAATTCATCGCCGCCCTGGAAAAAACCAGTGATTTCGATCTCGGTGGATTCCACGTCAGCTTCTCTCCGGGCAAGCACGACGCGACCAAATACGTCGACCTGACGATCATCGGCAAAAACGGCAGCTTTTTGCATTAATACAACGGTTTTGACGCGGACAGCAAATGCTGGTGGCAATTTGAATTTTCCAGTGCTATGTTATGTTTCGTGCAAGCAAAGTAGCGTAAGCTTGCGCGTCTAAAGTAGTTTTCTATCAAGGTCAATCGAGGGAATGGGAAACGGCGTGAACGGATTTGATTTGAAGGGGCTGAAAGTGATGGTGATAGACGACAGCAACACCATCCGTCGCAGCGCTGAAATTTTCCTGCTGCAGGTCGGCTGCCAGGTAATCCTGGCCGAAGATGGCTTCGATGCGCTGGCAAAGATCACCGATCACCAGCCCGACGTCATCTTCGTCGACATCATGATGCCTCGCCTCGATGGTTATCAGGCGTGCTCGCTGATCAAGAAAAACCCGAAGTTCAGATCCACGCCGGTCATCATGCTGTCGAGCAAGGACGGTCTATTCGACCGCGCGCGCGGTCGCATGGTTGGCTCCGACGAATATCTGACCAAGCCTTTTACCAAAGATAGCCTGCTGAAGACTGTAGGGTTCCACGCGCAGAAAAAAGTCGCTTAACGCAACAGAGGTTGATATGCCCATCAGTAAAGTTCTGGTCGTCGAAGACTCCCCCACCGAACGCCATTTTCTGGTCGATCTGCTGACCAAAAACGGCTATCAGGTTTCGACTGCCGAAAACGCGGAAGAAGCCCTGACCAAGACCAAGGAAGTAAAGCCCGACCTGATCCTGATGGACGTCGTGATGCCGGGACAGAACGGCTTTCAAGCCACGCGTGCCCTGTCCCGAGATGAAGAAACCAAGCATATTCCGGTCATCATGTGCACCTCGAAAGGCCAGGAAACGGACAAGATCTGGGGCATGCGCCAAGGCGCTAAAGACTATATCGTCAAGCCTGTCGATCAAGCCAAGCTGCTGGCCAGGATTTCATCCCTCGGCTGATGGGCCCTCTGCATGGCTAACCGAGTCAGTCTTCGCGAATATTCGCAAGGCGTGGTCGCCCGCTTGCGGGCGGTTGCCGCCGCACCTGCCGCGCCGGTTTCCATGCTCGGCCTGCAGATTGGCCGCGATAACTGGCTGGTCGAACTCAGCGATGCCGGCGAAGTATTGCCGCTGCCGAGCTTCATTCCCGTGCCCTTGACGCGCAGCTGGTATTGCGGCGTCGCCAATGTTCGCGGCAATTT
The DNA here is from genome assembly GCA_041747355.1 of Burkholderiales bacterium. Classification (GTDB taxonomy): domain Bacteria; phylum Pseudomonadota; class Gammaproteobacteria; order Burkholderiales; family JACMKV01; genus JACMKV01. The sequence goes on along the minus strand of JBGTFJ010000002.1, from coordinate 4,802 downwards.
GCACAGCATCGTCGATCTGGCGGCCTTTATCGGCGATACGCCAACCCAGCCCACCCTCGATAGCCGGGTTCTCCTGGTCGGCCAGAAATTTGGCATAAATTGCGGGATTCTGGTCAGCCGCATGCTCGGTTTGCGCAAGCCCGAGCAACTCACACGCAAAGAGCAGACTTCAATCGATCGTCCCTGGATCAAAGCGCAATATCTCGATGACGATGGCGCGCTGTGGACCGAGTTGGCAATGCGCGAACTCGTGCAGCACCCGGATTTTTTACAAGTCGGAATTTAGGTTTACAGGAGAAGCAAATGGCGTCCATTTTGTCGAGTTTCAGATTTCCGCTTTTTGGCAAGGGCGGCGAACGCCGGCGTCGCGGGACAGCGGACACGCAGGATCCCAACTACGATTCGATGCAGACCATCTCGATCATGGATGACATGCAGCAGAAGGAGAAACCGTCCACGCCGAGCCAGTTGCCGGTGATCGGCGCCTGGCCGCTCGCCAAACAATTCAAGGTGCTCGGCTCGCTGCTGTTGGTTTTTCTCGTGCTTTGCGCCTTGATGATCTTCATCGACAGCCGCCAGACGACGCACTCGGGTATCTATATTTCCACTGCGCGCGAAATGCAGATGCTGTCGCAGCGCCTCGCAAAAGGCGCGCAGCAGGCGGTTGTCGGCAACGTCGCCGGCTTCGAGCAGTTGCAGGATAGCCGCGACACGTTCGCCAAAGATCTGGCCATGCTGTCGCTAGGCGGGTCGCGCACCGGCCGCGATGTGCCCGCATCGTCATCCGAGGCCCAAAACGAGCTAAAGAAGATCAGTCAGCAGTGGCAGCCGATTGAAGACCAGGCGAGCCTGATTCTTGCCGAGAAAGACAGCCTGATCAACCTCAGCAAAAACGTTGCGGCGATCAACGCGAGCAACACGCAACTGCTCGAACTCGCCGATGAGGTTTCCAGCCTCATCGCTCAAAACGGCGCTTCACCGCGTGCTAGCGCGGTCGCCAACCAGCTAACCATGCTGACCCAGAAGCTGGCCAAAAACACCAATGCGCTGCTGTCGGGCGAGACCATCGATCCGGAAGTCGCCTTCCTGCTGGCGAAAGATACCAACGTGTTTCGCGCCAATCTGCAGGGTCTGCTGAACGGCAGTGAAGAACTCAGATTAAGCCCGGTGAGCGGTCCCGAAGCCCGCGATCGCCTGGGCGCCTTGCAGGCGCTGTTCAAGGAATTCGAAGGCAACGTCAGTTCCATTTTGCAGAACATGCAGAAACTGATTTCGACCAAACAGGCCGGGCAAAACATCTACGTCGGCAGCGAACAACTGATGCAGGACACGCAGGGGCTGGCGCAGGTTTACGAACAGGAATTCTCGGCGATCGGCGCCAGGGTCGCGACCGTCGTATTCGTCTTGCTTGCCTTCGCAACCATGCTGTTGATCGGTAAAGTCATCCTCGACGACGCCCGACGCCGTTCACTGGACAGCGGACGCGAAAATCAGCGGAACCAGGAAGCGATTTTGCGGCTGTTGAACGAACTGGGCGATCTGGCTGACGGCGATCTTACCGTGCAGGCGCTGGTGACCGAAGACATTACGGGCGCGATCGCGGACTCGATCAACTTCACGATTGAAGAACTGCGCACGCTGGTCAACGGCATCAACAAAACGACCGGACAGGTTACCGCCGCTTCCAACAAGGCGCAGACGATTTCGAAGCAATTACTCGACGCCGCGGAAAAGCAATCGGTGGAAATCAAGGAGACGACGACTTCGGTGCTGCAGATGGCGCAATCGATTACCGAGGTTTCCGCGAGCGCGGCGGAATCGGCGAACGTTGCGAAACGTTCATTGAACGCCGCGGAAAAGGGCACGACCGCAGTTCAAAATACCATCTCCGGCATGAACGAGATTCGTGAACAGATTCAGGAAACTGCGAAGCGGATCAAGCGCCTCGGCGAGTCGTCGCAGGAAATCGGAGAGATCGTCGAACTGATCTCGGACATTACCGAACAGACCAACGTGCTGGCGCTGAATGCGGCGATTCAGGCGGCGTCAGCTGGTGAAGCGGGCCGTGGTTTTACCGTTGTCGCGGAAGAGGTACAGCGTCTCGCTGAACGCTCGGGTGAAGCGACCAAGCAAATCGGCGCGATCGTGAAAACCATTCAAACCGATACGCAAGACGCCGTCGCCGCGATGGAAAAGAGCACGCAGGGTGTGGTCGAGGGTGCCAAGCTGTCCGACGCGGCGGGGCAGACCTTGCAGGAAATCGGCGAAGTTTCCAAAAATCTGGCCCAGCTTGCGACCAGCATTTCTACAGCTACGCAGGCGCAAGCGGAATCGGCGGACAAGGTCGCGAAGAACATGCAGGAGATCCTGCGCATTACCGACCAGACGACGCAGGGTACGCAGCAAACCGCAGTCTCGATCGGGCAGTTGGCCGATCTCGCGACCGAACTGAAAGGCTCGGTATCTGGCTTCAAGTTGGGTTAATCGAGCGTCGACCTGCTCGCCTTAATAGAACAGTTCGCCTGAAGCCTGAGAGATTATGAGCGCTGTCAAAGAATTCGATGTCGGACCCTTGACCTGGGTCAAAAGTGAAATCGATGAGGCGCTGGAACGCACGCGAGCCAGCCTCGCGCAGTTTGCGGAAAACCCTGCCGACGGCGCCGCCCTGAAGTTCAGCCTGACGCATCTGCATCAGGTGACGGGTGCCTTGCAGATGGTCGGACTCGATGGGCTCGCGCGGTTTTCGGAAGAGTTCGAAAATACCCTGGCAGCGCTCGAAAAAAACCAGATCGAAGCTACTCCCGACAGTCTCAAGCTGTTCAACCGCACCATCGCGGCTTTGACTCGATACCTCGAAGAACTGGTCGGCGGCGAGCCCAACGTACCCTTGCGCCTGTTTCCACTTTACCAGGAACTGTTTCTGGTCCGCGGCAGCGCACCGGCTCCGGAAACGGATTTGTTTTTTCCCGATCTCGGTGCGCAACCGCCGAAATTGAGCAGCAGTGATCTGCTCAACCAGGGTGCCGATCTGGCGCAATTCGTTAAAACCCAGCGGAGTGCTTTTCAACGGGGCTTGCTGCGCTGGCTACGCGATTCTGAGGACAGCGAAGCGAAGCAAGCGATGCTCAATGCGTTGCGCGCCATCGAAGGCACCCAACCGATGCCCGCCCAGCGTCCGTTTTGGTGGTGCGCCGTCGGTCTTATCGATGCACTGGTCCACCACGGCCTCGAGCCCGATTTCGAACTAAAACGGTTGTGTGCGCGTATCGATTTACAGGTGCGCCGGCTCGGCTCCGGCTCGCCGAAGGTCGCCGAGCGCTTGCTGCGCGACGTGCTTTATTCGATCGCACGCAGCAGACCGTCGAGCGGACGCGCGGAAGAAATCAAACGGCTGTTCCAGCTCGACCGGCATTTGCCCCCGACCGGCGTCAATCGCCTGGTCGAAATCGATCTGGTCAAGATGCGCCCGATTCTGCGCGAATTGCGCGAAATGCTGACTGGCGCCAAAGACGCGTGGGCGAAATTCACTTCGGGCCACCGGCCGGCTTTGGCGCAATTCGTCGAGGCGCTGGCCGGGCTCAAGCAAAAATCCTCCGACCTGAATAGTGCGCCGCTGTTGAAACTGCTCGATGTCATGCAGCCGATCGCGGCTGGCATTGAATCGGTCAACGATGCGCGGCGAGACGAGCTTGGACTCGAAATCGCGACCGCTCTCCTCGTCGCCGAGAACGCGCTGGACAATATCACCAATCGCAAGGCCGATATCGGCCAGCAGGTCGGCGTAATGATCGGCCGCCTGCGCTCGACCGTCGGCGGAAAATCGCGCGATGATGACCTGCTGTCACAACCAGTGCTCGACGAAATCAGCCGGAAAGCGCAGGAAAAACTGCTGGTCGCCCAGGTTGTACGCGAGATTCAAAGTAACTTGCGGCACATCGAGCAGGTGCTCGATACATTCTTCCGCGATCCGTCGAAACGCGATGCCCTGCCGACGTTGGAGCCGTTCATGCGGCAGGTGGCCGGTGCGCTTGCGATTCTGCGGCTGGAGGAAGCGGCCGAACTGTTAAACGCCTGCCAGTCCTTGATCAATAAAGCCGCCGACCTCACCTACGAAGTCGTGCAGGCCGAGCTTGAGCTGCTCGCTGATGGCCTCTCCAGCCTCGGTTTCTATATCGAGGCCATCGAACACAATCAGCCCCACCCCGAAACGCTGAAGATCATCGCGCCGGTTTTTTCCCGTCTTACCGTAAAAACCTTGAGCGGACCTGACGACGAGCCCACGCAAACGAATGAGTTGCCTGGCAATGAACAGGGTAACGAGGCGCAAGCCGCCATCAGCGTTGAATCCGATCTGGCAATCTCGAAACAGCAAACCCAGGCGTTATTCGAAGCCTGGCAGCAGCAGCCGGAGGATACCGGCGTGCGCGAGGAGCTGCAGAACCAGCTCGAGTCGATGCGGCAGGATGCGGATCTGGTCGCCGACAAAGGTCTGCACGAACGAACCGCGGTCGCGCTCGACCTGCTGAACACTCCTGAAAACGGTCTGCCCGGACTCGCAGAAGCTATTTCCCAGATTACCGCGCCGAAAGTCGCAGCTGTCGCGCCGTCCGAACAAGCGACGCGAATGCTGGTTGCGAGCAGCGATGCGGTCGACGCCGAGTTGCTCGAAATTTATCTCGAAGAAGCTGCCGAGGTTCTTGCGACGATCGAGGAAAATCTTGCGATTTGCCGCGCCCAGCCGCACCAGCGCGATGCGATAACCACGATACGCCGCGGCTTCCACACCTTGAAGGGCAGCGGCC
>JBGTFJ010000001.1:0-8440 GCA_041747355.1 Burkholderiales bacterium | reverse complement strand
GTGCGGCCGGGCCCTATCGTCGGCGGCATGGTGCATCCGTATCTGCGCCGGCGCGAACACCCGGAAGAAGTCGATTATCCTAGCCCGCAGATCAAGGCGGTGCTCGATCGCACCCTGGGCGTGCCGATTTTCCAGGAACAGGTGATGCAGTTGGCTATGGTTGCCGGTGGTTTCAGCGCGGGCGAAGCTGATCAATTGCGGCGTTCGATGGCGGCCTGGCGGCGTTCCGATCGCATCCAGCAATTCCGTGAGCGGCTGGTTTCAGGGATGCTGAAAAATGGGTATGCCGAAGATTATGCGGAGCGCTTGTTCAAGCAGATCGAAGGCTTCGGCGAATACGGCTTTCCGGAATCGCACGCCGCGAGCTTCGCGCTGCTCGCCTATGCGTCGGCCTGGCTCAAATGCCATGAGCCTGCGGCGTTCACGTGCGCATTGTTGAACAGCCAGCCGATGGGTTTTTATGCGCCGGCGCAACTGATTCAGGATGCGCGCAAGCATGGCGTCGAGGTGCGGCCAGTCGACGCGACCGTCAGCGATTGGGATTGCAGTCTCGAACGCCGCGACGATGGCGAGCCCGCCTTGCGGCTTGGCTTGCGTCAGATCAAAGGCATGCCGCAAGCCGCGGCTGAAGCCGAAAAATTTCTACGATCTGGTCGTGCAGATTTCGATCGTGCGGCCGGGCCCTATCGTCGGCGGCATGGTGCATCCGTATCTGCGCCGGCGCGAACATCCGGAAGAAATCGACTATCCGAGCCCGCAGATTAAAGCGGTGCTCGAACGCACCCTCGGTGTGCCGATTTTCCAGGAGCAGGTCATGCAACTGTCGATGGTCGCCGCCGGCTTTACCGCCGGCGAAGCCGATCAGTTGCGGCGCTCGATGGCGGCGTGGCGGCGCTCCGACAGGATCCAGCAATTCAAGGATCGACTGGTCAATGGCATGCGCGAGCGCGGTTATACGCAAGAATACGCGGAGCGCCTGTTCAAGCAGATCGAAGGCTTCGGCGAATACGGCTTTCCTGAATCGCACGCGGCGAGTTTTGCGTTGCTCGCCTATGCTTCGGCGTGGCTCAAATGTCACGAACCGGCCGCTTTCACCTGCGCGCTGTTGAATAGCCAGCCGATGGGGTTTTACGCGCCGGCGCAGTTGATCCAGGATGCGCGCAAGCACGGCGTTGAAGTGCGTCCGGTCGACGTGACTATCAGCGATTGGGATTGCAGCCTCGAACGCCGCGGCGATGGCGAACCCGCTTTGCGGCTGGGCTTGCGCCAGATCAAAGGCATGCCGCAAGCGGCGGCTGAACGCATCGTCGCGGCTAGGAAAAAGGGGCCGTACGCTTCGATACAGCAACTCGCAGAACGAGCGGCGCTTGGAAGCCGCGAGTTGAAATGCCTGGCGGCGGGCTCGGCTTTGCAGCCGTTCGCCGCGCATCGGCGGCAGGCGTATTGGCAGGTGCAAGGCATCGAAACGCTGCCGCCCGTATTGCATGGCGCGGAGATCGAGGAAAGCGAGCTTGCGCTGCCGGCCCAGAGCGAAGGCGAAGATCTCGTCGCCGATTATCGAACGCTGGGCTTCACGCTCGGCCGTCATCCATTGCATCTGTTACGCAGCCGGCTGGCGCGCTGGCGCGCAACGCCCGCCGCGCTACTGGCAGAATTAGCCGGACAAAACGCGAAAGCTGCCGGACTCGTCATCAATCGCCAACGTCCCGGCTCCGCAAACGGCGTGATTTTTCTGACGCTGGAAGACGAGACCGGCATGATCAACGTCGTCGTCCGGAATGATCTTGCCAAAAGGCAGCGCCGTGAATTACTTGGCGCGAGATTGCTCGGCGTCAGCGGCGTGCTGGAGCGACAAGGCGGCGTGCTGCATCTGATCGCGCGGCGGCTGACCGACCACACTCCCTTGTTGGGCAGGCTCATCACCCATTCGAGGGATTTTCATTAAGCAAGCGTCTTTTAACGCCGGCCGCCGCAACTCGGCGCCCGATGCCGAGTCTGTATGCCTTATGCAAACATTGAAAATCGTCACCTACAACGTTCACAAAGGCTTTTCGCAGTTCAAGGCAAGGATGATCGTTCACGAGCTACGCGAAAAATTGCAGGGCATAGGAGCGGAAGTCGTTTTTTTGCAGGAAGTGCAGGGCGATCATCAGCGCCACGCGGCGCACTACACGCACTGGCCGGTGGAGCCGCAATACGAATTTCTGGCCGATTCCGTGTGGAGCGATTTTGCCTACGGCAAGAATTCGATTTACGATTCCGGGCATCACGGCAATGCGATCCTGAGCCGTTTCCCTATCGTGCGCTGGGAAAACGAAGACGTCTCGGCGCATCGCTTCGAGAGTCGAGGCCTGCTGCATTGCGAAATTCAGATTCCCGGCTGGAGCGAAAATTTGCACTGCGTTTGTGTTCACCTCGGCTTGTTTTCCCGCGGGCGCGCCAGGCAGTTGATCGCGCTCGAACGGCGCATCGAGAAACTGGTTCCGGCTGGCGCGCCGCGGGTCATTGCCGGCGACTTCAACGATTGGCGCAGACGCGCCGGGAAAATCCTTTGCGATCGCCTGCTGCTGAATGAGGTATTCGAATCGCTGGGCGGTCGGCCAGCCGCCAGTTATCCCGCAAAAATGCCCGTATTCCGGCTCGACCGCATCTATGTCCGGGGCTTCATCGTGAAGCGGGCCGAAGTCCACTGCGGTCCGCTCTGGTCCCGGATGTCGGACCACGCGGCGCTCGCGGCGACGATCGCACGCATTTAGCATCCCGACAAAATACGGGCAGGGCTTGCAGGTCAGGATGCGTCAGTTTCTGGCGCCGTCAGGAGCCTTCCCTGACCACGGCCTCTGGGCTGCCCGCGAATCAATAGCGACGGCTGAGGTTGGAGCGGCCGCTTTCGGCGACGCCGACCGAAACGCCGACCTTGATCGTGTCGCCGGGATCGTACGGCAGCCGCGCCCGGCCCTCATGACCGTTGTAGCGGTAGACGACGTCATATCCGGTCACGACTTCCCGGTAAGAGGTCTTCGTTCTGCAGCGCTCGACCTCGCGCGTTCCGCGGGTTTCGTAGCCGCGGGCCGAACCGCGTTCGCTGATGCGATCGCCGGTGATAGCGCCGACTATCGCGCCGGCCCCCGTCGCCACTTTGGCTCCGCTACCGCCGCCAATCTGACTGCCGAGCAGCGCGCCGGCAACGCCGCCGATAATCGGGCCGGCAAGCGAGCGCCGTTCGTGGTGCGGCTCGTAGTAAACCTCGTCGACGGTTTCAAGCCGGCACTCCTTGCGCGGTTCGCTGATCCGATCGTAAATCGGCGCCGCTGAAATGACTTCGGCAGTGTCGGTAAAATCGGCCGCAGCAGCCGCGCCTATGCCGCCAGCTGACATCAATAATATCCCTGAGACGAGTGGCAAACGGTTCATCTTGTCGCTCCTGTTGTTGAACACAGGGCTTTGACGCGCGGCCGGGGCATTGCGTTTACGGCGTTACAATGTTTTACAACTGGCAACGGCTTGTTTACATTTGCCGCCGCGCGCCCGATCTGGCGACGTTTTGCGTCACCGGGCACCGGAATTGGGCAGCGGGTTTTTTGTGAAGATTTACTAAGAATATGAAATTAAAAAAGAATAAAATCTGGCATTGCATTTGCTCTTATAGTCCCTGAAGGCAATGAGTTGATCCCGCAGATTGCTCTTTGACTTCATTCTCCTCCTTTGGTATTGGGGCGCATCTTCGGATGCGCCCATTTTTTTATTTGACCAGGGCCGAGATGTCTTTGAATTCCTGCGAGCCGGCGCGCTGCAGCCATTCGAACAACACCATCTCAGTTGTGACGATCGTGATTCCCTCGGCGCGCAAACGATCGAGCGCGGCGTTGTAGTTTTCGATCGTGCGCGAGCCTGTTGCATCGGCGACGACAAAGGGTGTGAGCCCGGCGTTTTTTAGACCGATGGCTGTCTGCAGCACGCAGATATGCGTTTCCATACCGGCGATCACGACCTGGCTCCGATGCAGGTCGGCGAGCCGCTGCATGAAAGGCTTTTCCAGCGAACAGGAAAAACACAGTTTCTCTATTCGCGTGTCCGGCGGCAAAAATTCATCCAGCTCCGCAACCGTGGCGCCGAGCCCTTTCGGGTATTGCTCGGAAGCGAGAACCGGGGCGCCGAGGCGCTGGGCGCCCTTGAGCAAGATCGCAGCGTTAGCGATCGTCTGTTGTTGATTCAATACCGCGGGCGCGAGCCTGGCCTGAATGTCGATGACCAGTAGAGCCGATTCCTTGAGTTCGATCAACATGGAGACATCCATTGTCGAAGGTTCTAGACTCACAAACGACCAGAAAAACAAAGCCGACCCGGTGCGGTAAGACGCACAGGCCGGCCGCGGGCGGCCCTTGACCCGCCGCCCCGAAACCTTTTATTGGAAAGAAGCCTTAGCGCAAACCCAAAAACGACAGAATCGCGATCACGATTACGATCAGTCCGACGATGTAGATAATATTGTTCATGATCTATCCTCGATGGTTCGGCTGTCGAGTGACCGCCTCCTATTGCGCATTTTAGCAAAGACGATGCCAAATGAATATTATGTGCTTCGACAAATGCTTAGCCAGGCCCGGGCGAAGGACAGCCGGTAATTCGTCCGCAAAATTGTAAAAAGTACAGGTTCGTCCAGACGCGCCAGACGCGCCACACACTGTTCCTTGGCCCGCCGCCGAATTCAACACGGCGCCCTCGAGCGTTCGCGCGATTCGGCATCAAACGCTTCGCGTTCGAAAAAGTTGTCCCAATAAGGGTGCCGGTTGCAGATCAGCGCCCACATGCTTGCGCCAAGATAAGCCGGCAGAAAAAGCGGCCCCCAAAGCTCGCATTGGCTAACGTGTACACGCTCGTGACAACGCGTTGCATCAAGCTGCGTTTGATCGCGACCGAGCACGACATGACCGAATGTTATCGCCGCGGCACCCCCGGGGAGGAGTGTGCCCCAGCGCAAGAGCGTCGCGACCAGGCCGCCGTGTACCTCCAGCACACCGCTGACGATTCTGCCTCGCCCCTTGCCGACTAATGCCAGCGTCGCCAGCAGCAGGCCGATCGCGGTCGTCGGGAAAGCCCATACGTAAAGCAACGCAGGGCGCCTGCGGTTCAAGAGCAAACCCGGCCATAGTTCGGTTCATCAACTGAGCGCGGCAACTCTTTGCACATAAGCTTCGATGTCGAACTTGCGCTCGAGTCCGCCGGCGGTCATGGATCTGACCTTGCCGTAGACAGACCGCTCGGGGAAGGGCCGGTCGTGCAGCCCAAACAACCAGGCAACGTTCGCGTAGGAATTGGCATCGCGACCATCCAGGAAATATTTGTTGTTCAGAGTGAGGGCATTTTCGAATGCCTGTTCGGGTGTGGTCGACCACTCGAGAATTTTCTTGCCCCAGTACATGCGCATGTAGTTGTGCATATATCCGGTTATCTTCATCTCGCGCATAGCCGCGTTCCAGTAACGATCGTGCGTGTTCGCTTCTTCAAGCTTCGCGAGGTCGTACTCGTGCTCGCGTCTGTCATGGCCGTGCGCGTGCAGAGTCGATTTTGCCCAGGTCGGCAGACAGGCAAATTTGTCGTAGTCCGGCTGAAAATGCGCGAAGTTCATGCTCAGTTCGCGGCGCACGATCATCTCTTCGAGATACGCTGCGCGGGAAGAATCGGCGCCCTGCTGTTGCTGCACTGCCAGCGCGATTTCAAGCGTCGAAATCTGACCGAAATGAAGGTAGGGACTCATGTGCGAACCGACATCGACGCCGGGATCGTTACGCTTGCCGGCATATCGATTAAAGTTCTCGCGCAGAAACGTGCGCAGGAGCGTGCGCGCCTGGCTCGTGCCGCCCTTGAAATAATGCGAGCGTGCAACGCTCCGATCGATTTTGAGTTTCGCCATAGCGCCATCGAGGTCGAATACGCGATCCTGCTCGGCGAAGCCGGAATAGCTGTCGAAGCGTAAGCCGAGCGAATCTTTTTTGACCTGCCTCGCGGCCGGCCGCTGCAGATAGTTTTCGATGCGCTTCCGGATTTTCGGACGTATTGTCCGCGCCGCGATCTCGTGTTTATCCGACGCGGTTTCGACGGGAACGATCACGTCGGTTTCGACCTGGATCACGGCGCAAGTCGCCCGCCTCGCCAGCGTCTCGCGCCACTGCTGTTGATGGCGCAGGTAACCGCGGTCGCAAATGATGGTCGATGCCTGCTCACCCAGCGCGAGTGCGACGTGAGGCGGCGCACCCAGCTGCACGACCAACTGGATGCCGCGTTCGCGCAACATCGACTTCGTCTCGTGCAGGCCTTCGAGCATGAACGCGTAGTGCCGCTCGTTTGCCTCCGGGTAATCGTCCATCAACCCGAACACGGCGAGTAGCGGTTGATTCGAACTATTTGCCGACTGGATCGCATACTCCAGCGCGTCGTTGTAATCGGCGCGCTGCGCTTGTTGCATCCAGTACAGCACGTAGCCACCTTTGCGCTGATCGCGCTGATTCAGGCGTTGCAAGCGCGTCAGGGGAATTTCCGGTTCGGGCATTCGAGCTGAATTGTCGGCGGCAGTGCAGTCTACGAATCAACCAACCAGCGCCAGCCGCAATAAGCGATCAACGCAGCTGCTATCACCCATATCGCGATAATTGCCCAGAATGCTGCGCGGCTGTGCGGAAGTTCATTATCGATTGCGGCAATCGCCCGCGCATGACAATCGTCCCATACCTCGCCGGGAATCATCTTGATCGCGAGACTGATCGCGACAGGCAGCAAGATCAATTCGTCAAGCAGCCCAAGCACCGGAATGAAATCGGGAATCAGATCGATCGGACTTAAGGCGTAAGCTACGATGCCAGCGATCGCCAGCTTGGCGGACCGCGGCACGCGCGGGTCGCGCACGGCCAAATACAGCGCATACGTATTCTTTTTCAGGGCTCCAGCGCGAACTGACCAGCGCTTCAGAATGTGCATATGCGTTGGAAATCAGGATAGGGACTATCTGCTGCCTGGCGGTTCGGCGAACGCGCATTTTGCCTTACGGTTCATTATTATCCGAACCGAGGCGCATGGAATAAAAAAATTGCAACCCAAATCGGGAGCTGCCAAGGGTGGGTTTCGAGGACTTGCCGCGTTGCAGCATTCCGGTTATGCTTGCGGCTCGCAGGTGATCCCTGAACCAGGGGATCCACGGCTACCCCACTCCGACCTGTTATCCGCCTTATCCAGTGTTGCTTGTCCGCAGGCTCGTCGCTTGTAGTTTCCTTGACGTTCACCACCATGCAGGCACTTTTTCCCGTTGTTACAAGGACAGATCGCGCAAGTCGAAGCGCCGATGCGCTGCTGTTGACGCTGATCGTGGTCCACGTTATCTCGGTCTGGGTGTTCGCATATTTCCCGACGCAGGACGGTCCTTCGCACGTTTATAACGCGAACTTGCTGCGCGAATTCGATGAATTCAGCGTGTACCGCCAGTATTTCGTGCTGAACCTGCATCCCGATCCAACGTGGTTCGGTCATACGGCTTTGGCCGGCTTGATGGGTGTATTCCCCCCGCTCGTGGCTGAAAAAGTCCTGATCAGCGTGTACGTCATACTGCTCCCGCTATGCGCCCGCTATGCATTGAAGCCGCTGCGCCCGGGCGCCGAATTTCTCGCCTTACTCGCTGTTCCGTTCACTTTCAACAATCTGTTGCACATGGGCTTTTACGGCTGGGCAATGAGTTTGCCGATGGCATTTCTACTGCTCGGTTACTGGTTCAGAAATGCGGAATGCTTGACCCCGAAAAGCACCGTCGTTCTGGCCGTCTTGTCGATGCTGCTTTACCTGAACCACATCGTTTCGCTGGTCATGGCATATGCCGCGATCGCCGTTCTGCTGCTGGCAGCGATTGCAATGGATCTGCGCACCGCACGGCGACGAAATGCCGTCAATCCACGCGTGGCCTGGAAGGTTCTCATGGCGCGAGCCTGGAAGCCTTTCCTCGCCTTTCTGCCGACCGTGCTTCTGGTTGCGATCTTCCTGCTGCCCAAAGAGACCCGAATCGCGGAAGTCGCGAATCCCATTTCGAGGCTGGCGCACGTCGCCGGCATGACATCGCTGATTTCATATAACCCGTGGGAAGCAGCTTTCTCAATCGCTCTAGCCTGTGTGTTCGCCGGACTCGGTGTTTATTTCTTGCGCCGCAAGGTCGTACGACGCAGCTTTGAACGAAAGGATCTGCTGCTGCTGATATTTCCGGTTTGGCTTGCGATCTCCACCACAGCACCAGAAACCGTGGTGGTTTCGGCAACGGGTGGAGAGGGCGGCTGGTTCATGCGCGACCGCCTGAACCTGTTTCCGTATTTCGCCCTGCTGTTATGGTTTGGCACCCAGATTTACACACCGGCGCTGAAGAGGAAGGTCCAGTTCGCGTCGGTGTTCGCGACCGTCGGTCTGC